>VGZZ01000016.1 GCA_016872285.1 SAR202 cluster bacterium
CCCATCACCCACGGGAACCTCACCTCCTCGTTCGGCCCCTCACGAGTCAATATGTCGCTGTAATTCACCCCCGCCGCCTCGACTTGGATTAGCACCTGCCCCTTGCCCGCCTTCGGCTCCGGTGCTTCCTCGTACCGCATCACCTCCGCCCCACCGAATCTATGTATACGTATTGCTTTCATATATTTTTGCCTGTGACTATAAGTCCTTGAAGTTTCGCAAAAAGCCCACGCCTTGGATAGTTACACTTTGGCCCTTGCTAGCGTGCGATATAATAAACAAGCTGACCTATAGGTCACTTGGAGGTTGGCATGACCAAAAAAGTTTCCGCTGCCAAGGCTAAGGCCCATTTCTCTGAGCTCACTGCTAATGTGGCCCGCACCGGCCAGCGGGTCATCATTGAACGACGCGGCAAACCCGTGGCTGCAATTGTTAGCATAGGGGATTTGGAATGTCTGGAACGTGAACAGCGATTATCAGAAGAGCCTGTAGGTGCCCTGGCTCTGGTAGGTGCTTGGAGCGATCTGATGACTGATGAAGAAATAGACCAATTTATAAAGGATATCTATGAATCGCGAGAACGAGACTTCGGCCGGCCAGTGGAGCTGGAGCCTTAATGTACCTGTTTGATACAGATACACTCAGTAATTTAATGCGGCCCACTCCTGTGCCCCCTCTTATCAGAAAGATGGCTTCTGTGCCGAAACCTCAGCAGTTTACTTCAGCTATCAGCTTGAGCGAGCTTTTTTATGGCGCCTACAGGGTAGGGGAAAGAAAGGAACGCCTTCTTGACCAAATTGAACTCCTCTTGTTCTCTAACATAACGGTGCTTCCCTTTGATACTGAAGCTTCCCGACGCTATGGTTCACTGCGGGCTAACCTTGAAAGCACAGGTCAGTTCATCGGAGACCCGGACATCCGTATAGCGGCAATTGCTCTCGCGCGAGACCTTATTGTTGTAACTGGCAACATGCGCCACTTCTCCCGTGTGCCTGGGCTACGAGTAGAAAACTGGCTCCAATAAATCAGTCTTAAGCTCCCTGAAACTCCTATAAATCCTTCCCTCCCACGCCCCAGCCGTGATACGCTTATCGAGTCATGAAAGAAGTCATCCAAGAAGCCGCGCGGCTCCTGGAGCAGGGCCAGCCCTGCGTCCTCGCCACCGTCGTCCGCACCCGGGGCTCCACCCCCCAGAAGCCCGGCGCCAAGCTCGTCGTCCGCGCCGACGGCACCGCCCTCGGCACCCTAGGCGGCGGCTGCGTCGAGGGCGATATCTGGTTCGCCGCCTCGGAGATGCTCAAGCGTCACGAAGGCCCCCAGTTCAAGGACTACTATCTGAACGAGGACATCGCCGCCCGCGACGGCCTGGTCTGCGGCGGCACCATGTACTTCTTCCTCGACCCCCTCAACCCCGACGACTTCCTCCCCTACGCCCGCGACATCCTCCACGCCTACGATGGCGGCCCCGTCTGTGGCGCCGCCACCATCGTCAAGGCTAACGACCCCTCCCTCATGGGCAAACGCCTCCTCCTCCGCGACGACGGCCCCGCCCACGGCTCCCTCGGCTCCCCCACCCTCGACCGCCAGGCCATCGACGCCATCCGCCAGGTCGCCGACCTGGGCAACAACACCTACCTCGTCGCCGACAACGGTACCGAGCTTTTCATCGAAGGCTTCACCACGCCGCCCACCCTGGTCATCATGGGCGGCGGCCACGTCGGCAAGGCCATGTATCACGCCGCCCTCCCCCTGGGCTTCCGCATCTATGTCGTCGACGACCGCCCCGACTTCGCCAGCAAGGAGCGATTCCCCGACGCCGCCGGCGCCGTCCTCGCCCCCTTCGAAAAAGGCCTCGACCAAATCCCCATCAACGCCAACACCTACATCGTTGTCGCCACTCGAGGCCACCGACAGGACGACCTGGCACTAGAGGCTGCCGTCCAGACTCCTGCCACCTACGTGGGCCTCATGGGCAGCAAGCGCAAGACCCTCCTCATCTACAAGCACCTCCTCAAGAAGGGCTACTCACCTGAAGTTCTGCGAAAGGTCAAAGCCCCCGTCGGTCTGGACATCGGCGCCCTCACCCCCGAAGAAATCACCGTCAGCGTCCTCGCCGAAATCATCATGGTCCGACGAGGCGGCAAAGGCGGCCCCATGCAAATGGCCCGCAAATATTTCGACAAAGCCATGGAACAGTCCCGCGCCAAAGAACCCGCCGCCACCCCCTCTGACTAGAATCATCCGCATCCTATCCGTCTTCTTTCCTCTCCCTTGATGGGAGAGGATTAAGGTGAGGGTGAAACCCTAGAAGCACAAAACACATATCTATGCCAACCACCCTTCACCGAAGGTTCTCTATCAGTGTCCTCCCCTAAACCTAAACCTCTCCTCCGCACCGCCGCCCTCCTCCTCGCCGCCGGCGAGTCCACCCGCATGGGCCGGCTCAAAGCCCTCCTCCCCTGGAAAAACTCCACCCTCCTCCAGGCCCAGCTATCCTCCCTCCACGACGCCGCCCTCTCCCCCATCATCCTCGTCCTCGGCCACCGCGCCGCCGACCTCCAGCCCCTCGCCAAACCCTTCCCCGCTGTCCGAATCGTCCACAACCCCCACTACAAACAAGGCAAGACCACCAGCATAAAAGCCGGCCTCGCGGCCCTCAACGACGGTGAAACCGACGCCATCCTAATCCTCAACGTAGACCAGCCCCGCTCCCCCGCCACCCTCCAGCGAATCGTGGAAGCCCACCACCGCTCCCGCGCCGCCATCACCATCCCCACCTACAAAAGCAAAGGCGGCCACCCCGTCATCTATAACATCAGCCTCCTGCCCAAACTCCTCGCTATCTCAGAAGACACCCAGGGCCTCAAAGCCCTCACCCACAACAGCCCCCACCCCATCCTTCGCTTCGACGCCGCCACCCCGGAAGTCATCTTGGATCTTAATACTGAGGAAGACTACCAGCGCGCCATTGATTGAAGACGGAACTCGGCTGAGCCTTCCCGTCAGCTCTAGTCGTCGTTTGTGGTTGGTAACGCCTAAATCTCGGGCCTAAATTTCCACATTAGCCGCATTTATTTAGCAGAACTTCCTCCGCCCTCCGCCCTCCGGCACCGGCTCCGTGAGACGCAAAAAACCAGGCCCAGCGTCCGCCGGGCCTGGGCTAGGTTTTCCTCACCATCGGCCCCACATACCTGGCCTCTAGGGCCAGAGGAGCCTCCCGATGCAATCGGGATTACTTGGCTATATCCTCAAGTTAGCGTGGAGCCTTCAGGCTTTCTGATGCCCCGCTGGCTCTCCTTCACAAACCTCTGCTCAGCGACTCAACCCTTCAAAACCAGCGAGGCGTCTACAAGGGAAGTGCCACTGATGGTTCCATACGTGGCGCCTTACCATCTTCGCCTCCTTTCGCTGTATTTGAGGGTTATGACTATCTTTTACTCATACCTATTTTGATAAAGAATTGTTAAAAAGGCAATAGTTGCAAATCGTATGTTCCGTTTCGTAATTCGTACTCTCGCCGTCCCCCTGCGTCAATTTCCGACTCCTGTGATACCATGGTTCCGCCTCACCACCACCCTGGAGGAATCCCATGAAAGCCCTCGAAGGCGTCCGAGTCCTGGACCTCACCCGCGCCCTGGCCGGACCCTACTGCACCCTCATGCTCGCCGACTACGGCGCCGACGTCATTAAAATCGAAGTCCCCGGCAAGGGCGACGATACCCGCGCTTGGGGCCCGCCCTATATCCACGACGAGTCCGCCTACTTCCTCTCCATTAACCGCAACAAGCGCAGCCTCACCCTCAACCTCAAAGAGCCTGAAGCCCGCGAAATCTTCATGAAGCTCGCCCGCGACGCCGATGTCATCGTCGAAAACTACACCCCCGGCGTCGTCCACCGCCTCGGCATCGACTACGACTCCGTCAAGGCCGTCAAGCCTGACATCGTCTACTGCTCCATCTCCGGCTTCGGCCAGACCGGCCCTTACCGCGAGCTCCCCGCCTACGACCAGATGATGCAGGGCGTCGGCGGCATCATGAGTCTCACCGGCGACCCCGACGGCCCCCCCATGAAAGTCGGCATCGCCATCACCGACATCGGCGCCGGCATGCTCGGCGCCTACGCCGTCATGACAGCCCTCTTCCACCGCGCCCGCACCGGCCAGGGCCAGTACCTCGACGTGTCGATGCTCGACCTCCAGGTCTCCTGGCTCACCTACCAGGCCGGGGCCTACTTCGCTGCCGGCAGCCCGCCCCCCCGAGTCGGCGCCGCCCACCCCAACCTGGTCCCTTACCAGGCCTTCAAGTGTTCCGACGGCAAGTACGTCAACGTCGCCGTCGGCAACGACCGCTTCTGGCTCCGCTTCTGCGACGCCCTGGGCCGACAGGATCTCGCCCAGGACCCCGCCTACGCCCAAAACAAGGACCGGGTGCGGCAGCGCGCCAAACTCGTCGGCATCCTGGAGCAGGAGTTCAAGAAGAAGCCTGTAAAGCACTGGGTACAAGTCCTGGAAAAAGGCGGCGTCCCCTGCGGCCCCATCAATGACATGGCCGATGTCTTCTCCAACCCTCAGGTTATCGAGAGAAAAATGCTGGCGGAGATGGACCACCCCACGGCGGGCCGCATCAAGCAGACCGGCATCTCCATCAAGTTCTCCGACACGCCCGGCGAGATTAAATCGCCTCCGCCGGTGCTAGGTCAGCATAATGAGGAGATTCTTACAAGCCTGGGCTATTCCCGCGATGATGTAAAATCTCTCAAGCAGAGCGGTATCTTATAGCCGACTGCTTGGAGCTATATGGCTACCTTCTACGATGTCGCCCTGGCCAACGACCAGCAGTTCTTTAGCTCCCGCATCCGCGAGTTCTGCGCCCAGTTTGAGCTCTCCTTTTTCCTCATCGAGCCTACCTGGGCCTTCGATTTTCTCTCCAAGCTGGAGGAGCGCGAAATCGGCGTCCGAGTCCTTATCGACATGTCCGCCGACGCCTATGACATCGAAAACATCTACTTCAAAATCGCCAAGGAGGTGGCCGAGCAGGGTGGCTATGTCATCAACGACCCCGACCTCTCCGCCGCCGCCTCCCACAAGGGCCTCTTCCATCATACCCTCGCCAACAACAGCGTCCTCGTGCCGCCCACCGTCATCGTTCCTCGAAAAGACATCGATACCTTCCGCCTCACCAGAGAAATCACTAATCAAATAGGCACGCCCTTCGTGGTAAAGCCCGGCTGGGGCGGTGGACGCATCGGCGTCATCCTGGACGCCACTTCCGAGGACGACATCCTCCGCTCCGCCAAAGAAGCCATCGACTCTGACTCCTTCCTCCTCCAGCGCCGCCTCACTCCCAAGCAGCTGGACAGCCACGTGGCCTGGTTCCGCGTCTTCTACGTCTTCGGCGAGGTTATCCCTTGCTGGTGGGAGCCGCCCGCAAATCAGTACCAGCTTGTCACTCCCCTCCAGCGTAAGACCTACCACCTCTCCGCCCTGGCCCGAATGGCCCGCGAGATCGCCCGCCTCTCCAAGGTCGAGTTCTTCTCCACCGAAATCACCCTCGCCGACGACGGCAAGTTCTACGCCGTCGACTACCTGAACACCGACTGCGATATGCGCGTCAAGTCCTTCTGGCCCACCGGCGTCCCCGACGAGGTCGTCCGCCACATCGCCTGGATTCTTGTAGAGCAGGCCCGCGACCGAGTCCACCGCTCCCGCGGCGTCTTCGACCACGAGCTGCTCATCAAAGACCAGGACTGGAACACCCGCCGCAAAAAAGGCCAGCTCGTCCCCGGCGAATAAAGGATTGAGGGTTTTCTGTCATTCTGAGCCCCGCGAAGAATCTAATCGACGTGACTGCTACTACGCCCATCCTCGCATCCACCTTACCAATTCAAAATTACAGGAGAGGTCGCTTCACCTTCTCTTATCCCTTCCCATTCGACACCTGGTGCTAACTGATGGCCTATGTGTGTTTAAGGTCTGACCGCCACCAAGAAAATCCCTTCTCCCCTTGTGGGAGAAGGCGTAGGTCGAAGACTCGCCGTGGCGAGATGAGGGGTGAATCCCTAGAGCCGAGGAGCCTGTATCACCACCACCTCCCTCTGGCCGATTCCCGTCTGATCCCTTCCTCCCATCCGGGAGGGAAAGTTAGGTAGGGGGCCTCCCCTCGACCCACCCATGCCTATCCTTCTCTTACTTGTCATAATCCTCGCTTCCTTAGCCTTCTTTACCCTCCTCGCCGTCTCCGCCGTCGCCCTCTGGGTCGCCTACGACTACGTCCGCACCCGCCGCTACCCCGTCGACCAGTGGGGCCACCCCTCCGACTTCCCCATCGACTATGAAGACGTCTCCTTCCCCAGCCGCCACGACCTCCTCAAAATCAGCGGCTGGTACCTACCCTCCGGCGACGACTCTCGATGCCTCATCCTCCTCCAGGGCGACGGCCACCACCGCAACAGCCCCGGCATCCGCGCCCTGCTCCTGGGCCGAGACCTGGCGCAGCACGGCTACAGCGTTTTGTTATTCGACTTCCGTGGTCGCGGCGACTCGCGGGGCCATCGAGGCTCCGCTGGCGACCGCGAGCGATGGGACCTCCTCGGCGCCCTCGACTACGTCAACAGCCGCGGCATCCCCACCGAAAAAATCGGCCTCGTCGGCTTCTCCCTAGGCGCCGCCGTCGCCCTCCTCGTCGCCGACCAGGAAAAGCGCATCCCCGCCCTGGTCTCCGATAGCTGCTACCTGGACACCCTCCCTGACCTGGAAAACGTCCCCTTCCTCTTCTTCACCCTTCCTAAATGGTTCCGCGTCCCCACCATCCTCGCGGGCAAGTGGTTCCTCGCCGCCGACTTCAGCCAGGTGCGTCCAGTCAAAATGGTCCATAAAATCGCTCCCAGGCCCGTCTTCTTCATCCACGGCCAGGAAGACCACGTCGTCCCCTACCGAGAGACCATCGTCCTCCACCAGGCCTCCAAAAACCCCAACAATCAGCTCTGGATCGTCCCCGGCGCCGGCCACGTCCACACCTACGCCACCCACCCCAAAGAATACCTCCGCCTCATCGTCCCCTTCTTCAACCGCCACATCCCCAAAGACTCTCCTAACTAGGTCGCCCAATCCGCTCCTCTCGGCTTCCTGCGACGCAACCTTCCCATCTGGGTGGTGTTTCTCTTTAGGAGGGCTGGGCGTTCCCCTCTGGTCCCCCTTCTTCTCCTATTGCAAAGTGCTTCGCTGCCTTAAAGCATATATCGCGGAGTCTCCTCATCCTTGATATTTATTCAATGAGGAGGCTCGATTTATCGGCCCGATGCAATCGGACCGTCCTGAGTATGCCGAAGGAGGGGGTTGTGGTTCCTTATATTCCCTCCCTCTTCTCAAAAAGGAGAAGAGGGCTGCAAGTTCGCCGTGGCGAGATAAAGGATGATGAGGTGCTCATATTATCCTTCCATTTCCAGCAGACCCGTGATGCACATTATGGGTTCAGCTTTGAAAAACCACGAACCTTTCGAAAAATGGGGTCTGGATTGTCCCATCAGGTTCTCCCTCTTCTCCTATTGCAAAGGAGAAGAGGGAGTTAGAGGGTGATGAGGTGATCCTTATTTTCTTTCCCTCTTCTCCCGTAGTCGGGAGAAGAGGGACAAAGGGTGATGAGGGCGACCCGAACGCGAGTGACGCCCGCACCCAGTACCTAGAAGGAGAAAATCACCCCCACTCTAACCCCACAAACTTTAGGAAATCCTCAATCCGCCGTCGCTTTGACGTCGGGTCCTCATTCCACCGCCGCACCTGCTCGTTATACGACTCCTGCGCCTCCGTGTACGACACGTAGTCCCGCCTCACCGGCCCCTCCTCCACCTCCCCATCCGTATCGTGCTTCCCAAAGCACGGCTCGTCTATCAGCCTGAACGGCCCCTGCGGCTTGTCGAAGTCCACCGGTTGGAACGGGTACTGCCGGCAAATGTGCGGCTTGAACTCATGTATCGAACACACGTTGTTCTTCAAAAATGTGCACTGCCCCATGTCCTCATTCTCCACTCGACCCAGCACCATCGCCAGCTTCCCAAACTTGGAATTGAACAGCCTCTCGTCCGACTCCTCCAGCGGCGGCTTAAAGTCCGTAGGCCGGTAAAACTCCACAAACTCCGATATCGGCTTGTTCATCCGATTCTGTATGCGCTTAACATCCACCGGCAGCACCAGCGGCACATACCGCTTGCAGCACTCCCCGCACTGTGTGCATCGCCACTTAATAGCCATAGCCGTCTTAGTTTAACCCATCATTTCGACTGTATCATCATGCCTTTTAACGCCAAGAAATCTCCATCAATGACTGGTCTCATATTTTGTGGAGGCGAGACCATCTCGCCATTAGCCCCTAACGCCTGACGCTAGTTGAGTTGGCGCCTACAAAAAGGAGGCGTGTTTGTCATTCTGAGCCTGCGAAGAATCTAATCGACGTGCCCGTTGCCTCGCCCCTCATGTCACTAACAAGGCTACTATTGTCATTCCGAGCGTAGTCGAGGAATCTGTTATGACGGTAACCTCGTTTCTCATATCACTGACACGCCCCGCATCTTCTCGTTTCCATTGTCGTCAGCGTCTCACACTAGTAACAGCCATCTGTTGGAGCAGGTCTACCGTAACCTTATCTCCTGCCTCACCCATAGAAGAGACCTCCCCTCTCCGACTCTCCTCCCATACCTACCTCTTCTTCCGATGTGACAACTTCTTGTAGCCTTAAGCCTTCTCCTTCTGCTATCCTCTCTATCCCTCCAGCCCATCTCTCCATCGCCCCATCTTCATGAAAGGCCATTGAAAAGATAACAACCGGGACAACCTCTAAAACAATTCTGTATCTAGTCCACGCCTGAAACCCTGAATTGTTTCCCCTAAAAACTTTTTACAAATATCCTCAGGGCGAAAAACCAAACAAGGCTCCACCTCATTCGTTTCCTCAAAACTAAAATTTTAGTGGGGTCTAAAAGAAAATCCATCGCCGTCCGAAATCCCGATGGGATCGGGAGGGAGGCTCATCCGCCTCAGGAGGATCGGCCCTCCCCGCCCCAGCATTAGTTCCTTCCCCACAAAAACTAATCCCCCGCCATTGCCCGCCACTATTCCTTCCCCTATCATTGCCCCAACCCACCCATAAGGAACCTAAAATGGACTTAGGTATAAAAGGACGCGCCGCCATCGTCGGCGGCTCCAGCCGTGGCATGGGCAAGTCCGCCGCCCTCACCCTCGCCCGCGAAGGCGCCTCCGTCGTCATCTGCTCCCGCACCGAGGCCGATATCCGCAAGGCCGAAAAAGAAATCGCCGCCGCCTCCAGCCCCAAGCAGGTCCTCGCCCTCGCCGCCGACCTTACCAAACCCGACGTCATTAAGAGCGTGGTCCGACAGACCCTCGGCCGCTTTGGCCGCATCGATATCCTGGTCAACAACGTTGGCGGCCCGCCCCCAGGCCAGCCCTCCCAGCTCACCGACGAGCAGTGGTACGCCGCCCTTGAGCAAAACTTCCTCAGCGCCGTCCGCATGACCCGCGAGGTTCTCCCCCACATGAAAGAGCGCAAGTGGGGACGAGTCATCAATCTCCTCTCCAACGCCGTCCGACAGCCCGTCCTCGACCTCGTCCTCTCCACCTCCAGCCGCCTCGCCGTCGTCGGCTACGCCAAGATGCTCTCCAACGAGGTCTCCCAGTTCGGGATCACCGTCAACAACGTCCTCCCCGGCCAGGTCCTCACCGACCGCATGACCTCCCTCTACGGCAAAATGGCCAAAGAGCAGGGCCGCGATATGCAAGCCATGATGGACGAAGCCGCGGGCCGAATCCCCATGCGACGCCTCGGCCGCCCCGAAGAAATGGGCGACCTCATCGCCTTCCTCGCCTCAGACCGCGCCAGCTACATCACCGGCCAGAGCATCAGCCTTGACGGCGGCGCCCTCCAAGCCGTGATCTAGGGATGGAATATAGGCGTTCCTAGTAATGAGTTACTCGAGGTAGGTTACCAAATTGCCGTCCAGTAACCATAATATTGGTGAAGTTCCTAGAGCATATGCCAAGGAGGTTTCGCTATGAGGACTGGAGATGTTGACCACAACGTAATTCTCCGCATCGTCCGTGAAATGCATAGGGAGTTTCACACCAAGGATGTCTCTCAACATCCGGCAGCCAAAGCGGCACATAGCCTTCATGTACATGAGCGTAGCTACAACTCGGTCATTGGCAGGCATCTTAGCCGAAACGATGCTGGGATAGGTATCCGTCAAGACGAGTCCCCACGCGGTCGCCGGGGCGTATATTGGATAAAGGCGTGATAGCTGGACAAGGAGCCTGCCCAGGAAATCCCTTCTCCCCTTGCGAGAGAAGGTTAGGATGAGGGGTAAACCCTAGGCAGAGAAGACGAGCATTAGAGTCACTCGCCACCCCTTCTTCCTCCTTCTCCCCCTTGATGGGGGAGAACAGAAGAGAGGGTGAAACCCTAGTTCCACGCCCCGTCCGTCAGGCTAGACCATACCTTCCACGCTGCGTATATCCCCTTCTCCCGCCGCACAAGGAGAGATTCCCCTACCTCTGATAAACCCCCTCCATATACTCCCCTATCTCCTCCACCCTCAGCCCCTCCACCGCCACCTCCGGCGCCCACGTCACCTGGTCGGAAGCCCATCTCACTGTCCCCCGAGGCGGATGCCCTATCCCCAGCACGCTGTTTATCACCCGCAAGATGTTGTCATTCAGCCGCAGCGTGTTCGGCTTGATAGGCGCCGCCAGCCGCCCGCCCTTGATAAGGTACGAGTCCCCCACCACCGTCCCGCTAAAGTCCGCCGCCGTGATGCCGTTCACCGGGTAGGTGTACCACAGCCGCCCGATGTACAGCCCATCATCCACCATCCGCATCAGCTCCTCCGTCGACCGCTTTCTCCGACCCTCCAGCACCAGGTTCGTCGGCGTTATCGACGGCGGCGAGTCAAAGTTCCGGCCTCCGCCTCGGCCCGTCCTGAACCCGTTCCGGGGCGCGATACCCTGGGCCACCCGGCTCGGCTCCACGCCCAGCTTCTCCTTGCCCTTGGGGTCGTGCAGTATCCGCTGAGTCTCGTAATAGTTGGACAAGGCCCCCTTCAATACGCCGTCCTTGATCATCTCCGTCCGGCCCGTCGGCACACCTTCGTCCGTGATAGCCTTCGATGCCGCCAGCCCCGCCGCCGACCCGTCGTCATATAGGTAGACCTCCTCCGACGCCACCTTCTTTCCCATCTTCCCCAGGAACGGCGACGCCCCTGCGTAGAACATATTCAAATTCAGTCCAGGCATCAGTATCCACTCCAGCAGCTCCGCCACCGCCTGCGGCCCCAGGACAACCCTATACGCCCCGGACGCCACCCTCTGCCCGCCGATGGCCCGTATGGCGCTCCGCGCCGCCTCCGCCGCCGAGTCCCCCGCAAACCCCGACAGGCTGGGGCTGGTGCCCCATCCCGTCCCCTTGGCGTCGTGGTCCTCTACCATCGCCGTCGCGAAGGACATAATCAGCGTAGACTCGTCTGTCTGCACCGACGGGAAGTGAAAGGAGCCGACGGCCATCCGTTCCTTCAGCATCACCACGTCGCCGCCCAAAATCAGCCCCAGCTCCTTCACCTTGTCCGGCGACTTGGCCGCCCCTAGCAGCTCCTCCGACGACTGGAATACCTCCAGCGCCCTGTTCACCGACGCCCAGCCCGCCTGCACCAGCTTGCCCCCCTTGGAAGACATCAACACCGGGTCGTGGTACTTGGTCAGCGTTGGCTGCTCTCCCGTCGGCTTGGGCAGCGATACATACTCCGGGTCCAGCACCGCCCCTCGCCGCGCCTTCTCCAGCGCCTTCTTCACGCCTTCGAGTGATAGGTTGGTCGGCTCGCTCCCAAAGCCCGTCTTCACTCCATCTCCCCCCTTCAAAGCCACCCTTATCCCCAACCCATAAGACTCCACCGACTTCGGCTCCTCCACCCCGTTGCTCGGTATCCGTGACGTGTAGTTGAGCCGCACCGTTAGGTTCTCGTTGGCCGATGCAAACACCTCCGCCTCGGTTACATCCTTCTGCGTCTTCAGGTACTTGAGCGCGTCGCTGACGGAACGCTTTAGCTGGGCAATGGACAGCATTAGTTGCCACCTCCCGTCAGCCTGGCTATGCCCCGCATCGTTGGCCCACCGTTGCTCATACGCTTGGCCTGCATCGGCTGCCCCTTGCCGCAGTTGGGTATCGGGTACATGCGGAAGTCATTCCCCACGGCGTCGATGCTCATGAAATAGTCCCTCGTGTCCGACGTTATCCCCCCGTCCCTATACACCTGCCCCAGCTCGCCGTTCCGAATCTCATACACCTTCACCGCCGTAATGCGGAAGTTCTCCCTCGACTCCGCTATCGACGGCGTCCGGTGCCCCGACACGTAGTACCCCTTGTCCACCTCTCTGATGATCTCCTGCGGGTCGCGATTACCCGGCGCAAAGACCGTGTTGGACATGCGAATCAGCGGTATCAGGTACGACTCCGTGGCCCTGAACGACCCGTTAGGTTCCACCCCCAGCACCGCCGCCGTCTGCCGGCTGTTCAGGAACTCCTCAAACACCCCGTTCCTAATGTGGTACGCCCGCCGCGATGGCGTCCCGTCATGGTCGTAGGGATAGTGGCCGTAGCCCTCCACTGTCGGGTCCGAGTAGGCGCTGACCAGCGGCGACGCCACCTGCTTGCCGATCATGTTGTCCTTCAAGTCCCTGAAGAACCAGCTTCGGCCCGCATACGCCGTCTCAAACTTCAGCGCCCGGTCCAACTCCGAAGGGTGCCCCACCACTTCATGCGCTACCAGGGTATTGAAGTGCGGGTCCGTGACTACCACCACCTCCTTCTCCGTGGGCTTCAGGCGCGGCGCCTTGACTAGCTCCTCGGCGTTCTTGCCCAGCTCTTTGCAGAACTCCTCAAAGCTCTTGAGGCTGATGACGCCCTTGTTGTGCCCCTCCGTCAGTACCTCCCACCCGCGCTGGTGGCCGGTGAAGTCGTATATCTCTACTGTCCCGTCCTTCCCGCTTCCTATAACGATGCAGAACCCCTCGGTCTGAGCATAACTGTAATCGATGTCCGCCCCTTCTGAACTCACATACAGCTCGCGAATCAGTGATGTCACCGCCGACGTCGCCGCATACACTACGCTGCTCCCCTCACCCTTGGCAGCCTGGCATCCTTCCACCGCCATCTTTACCGTCGCGTCCAGCGGCACCGACCGCGGGTCATCCCGAAAGATAGGCTTGATAGTGTCCTGCGAGATGTGTACCGGCGCCAGTCCCATGGCATAGAAGCTCTCCGCCAATGCTCCGAACTGCTTGCGGGCCATGGCCTTCTGCCGCGCGCTGGACCTGGCGCGTCGATGCGCCTCCTCTATCCCCTCCCATACCACTGTCTCTATGTTCTTTACGTCCGACGGCCCCAAAATCTTCCCGTAGTACCCCGGCGACGCCGTCTTCCCGCCTGCTATCACCCTCACCCCAAAGTCGAAAGCCACGTCCTCGGCGCTGGCCTTAGGCTGGCCGTTCTCAGACATCGCGCCCTTCTCTTCCTTAAACTCCATCCGCACGTCGCAGTGCTGGAGGCCGGTAAGCCGTTTGGCGCTCTCTGTCACCAGCGCCCTGAGCTTAGGCCGAATCTTGTCCAGGACATCTACTGATACTTTGGAAGGCATAGACCCTCTTTTATTGCGTCGTTAAAGGCATTATAAGCTAGGCTTGAGCCGACCATAAAGCAAGAGCCCCGAATGTTCGGGGCTCTGAAGTCTAAAAGCCATCTCATAAACCCATTATTACCATTGCTATGAACAAGGCTTAGCGCGGCACCCGGTCTCCTTCAGGTCCTCTCTCCCCTTGATGATGGGTGTTGCTAATTAATGGAGGTGTTGGTTTCAACCCAGGTGCCGCCAATCATTGCTAGGCATCCCTTTTTACCCCTTCTCCACCTTGATGGGGGAGAACAGAAGAGAGGGTGAAACCCTGCCACCAACAGCCCTTTATCACTACCGACATTCCTGTTTTTCCCACTCTCGCCATGGGAAGGACTAGCAACACCCATCCTTGAGGGAGAGAGTTAGACGCCGTCCTGAGTATGTAGAAGGAGAGAGGGGTTGGGGTGGATAGGTGGGGGATCTCTCCTTGTTTTCATCCTTGCTGCTGGCCCCATACAATCAGGCCATCAAGGATTCCGATTGAATATTTGAATATGCGGAATTGGCCCCCTCACCTATTTATGAGACTACTTCTAATGCAATCTACTGACTAGCGCTTTGCTTTGTATTCCTTAATGGCGTCATCCAGAGTGGCCCAGGCCAGCAGCGCGCACTTGATGCGAATCGGGAACTTGCGTACGCCCTGCAATGCCTCCAGTTCGCCCACCTGCTCCGCCTCTTCACCAGTCAAAGCATGGCCTTGCATTACACTTCTGAAAAGCTCGGAGAGTTCATGGGCTTGGTCCAGGGACTTTCGCTTCACTAGTTGGGTCAGCATAGATGCTGAGGCTTGGCTGATAGAGCAACCCTGGCCGGTGAACCGGCTGGTTTCAACCCTTCCTTCGGGACTGAGTTTCATCTCCAAGACCACCTCGTCACCGCAGAAGGGATTGAACCCTCGCGAGGACAGGTCCGCCTGTGGCAGCTTGCCCTTGTTCCTCGGATTGCGATAGTGGTCCAGGATGACTTCCTGGTATATCTCGTCCAACTCTGCCGGGAATGCCGACTCTTGTGAAACCATCTGACGGTCCTTAAGCGCGGGGTTTGCCCGATGGCGCCTTGGCGAAATACTTGAGCGCCTTCTTCATCGCCGCCGCCAGGGCGTCCACCTCTTCTTCGGTGTTGTAGATGTAGAAGCTGGCCCTGGCCGTTGCGGGAACTCCCAGCCTGCCCCGCACCAGCGGCATAGCGCAGTGATGCCCGGCCCTAACCGCAATGCCTTCCCTGTCTAGTATCGTGCCCAGGTCGTGAGGATGCAGGTCCGGCGAGTGGAAGGACACGATGCCGCCTCGTTTGGACAGGTCCGGCGAGCCGAAGAAGTGAAAGTCTTCGCTGAGTTCCTTCATGGCGCCCAAAGCGTACCGAGTTATCGATATTTCATGCTCTCGCACATTGTTCATGCCCAGGGACTGCAAATAGTCCACTGCTGTTCCCAACGCAATAGTATCGGCGAAGTTTGGCGTGCCAGCCTCGAATCTTACCGGCAAGTCATTCCATGTGGCTGACTCCAGGGTCACCTCCCGCACCATGTCGCCGCCCCGCAGCCACGGCTCCATGGTCTCAAGCACAGCTTTCTTTACATATAGGCCGCCAGTGCCGGTAGGCCCTAGCATCTTGTGGCTGGAAAAAGCCAGGAAGTCGCAGTCCAAGTCCTTCACGTCGGTAGGCAGGTGGGGCACGCTCTGGGCGGCGTCCACCAGCATCAGCGCCCCCACAGCGTGAGCCTTGCGGGCTATCTCCTTGACGGGGTTGATAGTGCCCAGCACGTTGGACATATGATTCATGGCTACCAGCTTGGTGCGTTTGGTCAGTACTGAGTCTAATCTAGAAAGGTCTAACGTGCCTTCCTCGGTGACCTGCAGAAACCGTAACTTTGCTCCTTTAGCCTGGGCTACACGCTGCCAGGGCACCAGGTTGCTATGATGCTCCATCTCGGTCAGAAGTATCTCGTCGCCTTCCTTAACGTTGGACATAGCCCAGGTGTTGGCTACAAGGTTGATGCCTTCCGTAGTGCCGCGCACCAGCACCATGCATTCCGTCGGCGCGCCGATAAAACGCGCTATCTTCTCTCGCGCGCCCTCATATTTTTCGGTGGCTTCCATGCTCAGCGCGTGGACGCCCCGATGCACATTGGAGTTGTACTTTTCGTATACCTCCGCCAGCGCTTGAATCACCTGTTTTGGCTTCTGGGAAGTAGCTGCGTTGTCCAGGTATATCAGAGGTTTCCCATAGACCTTGCGGGATAGAATTGGAAAGTCTTGTCTAATCTTTTTAACGTCCAGCATAGTTCCTTCTGCTCAAAGCTATTGCCGCAGCTCAGTAACCTTAGATTCCATAAGTTCAACCATGAGCCGCTCAGTCACCATCTCGCTTGCGGATTTTTTGAACTCGTCATGGGCTATAGAATCTATGACTTCGCCAATGAATCCCTGAATCAAGAGGTGCCGCGCCACGTCCTGCGACAACCCGCGGCTTTGAAGATAGAAAAGGGCATCCTTGTCCAACTGGCCGCTGGCGGCGCCGTGCCCGCACTTCACATCGTCGGCGTAGATCCAGAAGGCCGGCTTGGTGAAGGCCTCGGCCTGCGGCGAAAGGAGCAGGTTCTTGTCCTCTTGTCGCGCGTCCACTTTCTGAGCGCCAGGCCGCACGATGATGCTGCCATGAAACACCGCCCGCGACTTGCCCCCTAACACACCCTTGTACAATTCACGGCTAGTGGTATGGGGTTTGGCGTGGTCTATGATGACCTGATTGTCGATATGCTGAGTCCCGCTGGCGATGTAAACGCCGTTCAGGGTGCAGGAGCTGCCTTCGGACGCTATAACCACATTCAGGTTATTCCTCACCAACGCGCCGCCCAAGTCAAGGGTTACCGAATGGAAGCTGGCGTTCTCGCCAAGTTCCACTTGTGTCGTTCCTACGTGATACGCGCCTAGGCTGTGGCGTTGCAGCCGGTAGTGCTGCACTGACGACCCGGCCCCCACCACGACTTCTGAAACTGCGTTTGAAAAGTAGCGGCCTCCATACAAACCAACGTGGCTTTCAATAACCATTGCCTTGCTGTCCTTCCCCGTCACCACCAGGACTCTCGGATTAGACAGACTGTCAGGCTGGCGGCCCGAGTTTATGAAAAGGCAATGAATGGGATGCGGCAGTGACAGATTCTCATGGACATATACTAGAGCGCCGTGGTTAACTAATGCCGTATTAATCGAAGTAAACGCCTGGTGTTCATACCCCGCGTGGCGCGTTAGGTGTTCCCTTAGAAGATCGTTTTGTGTTCCTAAGGCTTCTGCCAGATCACTGACAATAACCCCTGAAGGCACATTAACAACTGAAGATAGCTTTTTGGAGTAAAAGCCGTCCACGAATACCAGAGTGCGCCATCTGCCTTCTCCCAACGTGAACGCTTCAATTTCCGATGACGTGAGAGAAGGTGTGGAGGTTGGTATATTAAATTGAGTATGGGCTATGGGAGCAACATCCGTGTACTTCCACTCTTCGTTGTCCCGGCGCGCCACAGGAAAACCTAGCTCGCTAAAGCGGTCCATGGCTTGCCGCTTGATATCGCGAAGCCATGGCGGGGTCTTACTCTGGCCGTTGCGTTCCATGGCATCGAAGGCTGAATGATAAGCGGATTTCTCCGGCGCTTGAGGTCGAATCATTTGCACTCCAGCTATATCAGCGACCTTTGGGCGCTAGGGCTTCAAACTTCTCATACCCCTGGGACTCGACTTCCGATGCCAGGTCGCGGTCTCCGGACTGCACAATTCGTCCTCCGACCAGCACATGCACCCTATCGGGGACCACATAGCCAAGGATGCGCTGATAGTGAGTGACCAGCAGAATGGACTTATCCGGTCCTTTGAGCTGGTTTATCCCCTCAGCCACTATCCTCAACGCGTCTACGTCCAGCCCGGAATCAGGCTCGTCCAGAATCGACAACTTCGGCTCCAGGATAGCCATTTGGAGAATCTCGTTGCGCTTTTTCTCGCCGCCTGAAAAACCCTGGTTTACCGACCGCTTGGCCATGGCGGGGTCTAAGTCTACAATCTTGGCCTTTTGCCTCAGCAAGCGATCAAACTTTAAAGGGTCCAGTTCCTCGTGCCCGTGAGTCTTGCGAATAGCGTTGTATCCAGCGCGAATAAACTGGTCTAGGCGTACGCCGGGGACTTCTATGGGGTGCTGGAAGGACAGGAAAACGCCGGCCCTAGCCCGGTCTTCCGGTGTCATCTGCAGCAGGTCCCGGCCCTCGAAAAGCACCTGACCCAGACTGACTTCGTAGCCCGGCTTGCCCGCCAGCACATAAGCAAGAGTACTTTTGCCGGAGCCATTAGGTCCCATAATGGCATGGGTCTCGCCTGGTTTTAGGCTCAAGGTCAAGCCTTTTAGAATAGGCTGACCATTCACTGAGACGTGCAGGTCTTTGACTTCAAGCATGATTTTCTTAACCTACCGTGCCTTCCAGATTTAGTTCCAAAAGCCTGGTCGCCTCCACTGCGAACTCGAAAGGCAGCTTCTGGAAGACCTCTTTGCAAAAGCCGTTGATTATGAGCGAGTGGGCCTGCTCCGGGCTTAGACCCCGCTGCTGGCAATAGAAAAGCATGTCCTCGTCCACTTTGGACGTAAAGGCTTCGTGCTCCAGGTGAGCGGTGTTGTTCCTCACTTCGACGTAAGGGGTCGTATGCGCGCCGCACTTGTCGCCGATTAGAAGGGAGTCGCACTGGGTGAAGTTCCAGGCGTTGTCGGCTTTAGGCATCACTCGTACGAGTCCTCGATAGGTGTTCTGGCCGTGGCCTGCGGAAATACCCTTGGAGATGATCTTGCTGCGCGAGTTCTTGCCGATATGGATCATCTTGGTGCCTGTGTCCGCCTGCTGGTAGCCTTTAGTCAGAGCGACCGAATAAAACTCTCCGACGGAGTTATCGCCCTGCAGGATGACGCTGGGATACTTCCATGTGATAGCAGAGCCGGTCTCCACCTGAGTCCAGGAGATCTTGGAGTCGCGGCCTGCGCACTTGCCTCGCTTAGTCACGAAGTTATAAATGCCGCCGACACCCTTCTCATCGCCTGGATACCAGTTCTGGATGGTCGAATACTTGATTTCAGCCCTGCCCAAAGCCACCAGTTCTACGACGGCGGCGTGAAGCTGGTTCACGTCTCGCATAGGAGCGCTGCACCCCTCCAGGTAGCTTACATAGCTGCCCTCTTCGGCGATTATCAGCGTTCGCTCAAATTGGCCGGTTTCGGCGGTGTTGATACGGAAGTACGTAGTGAGTTCCAGGGGACACCTCACGCCCTTGGGTACATAACAGAAGGAGCCGTCGGAAAAGACCGCGGAGTTCAACGCGGCGAAATAGTTATCTGAGTATGGCACCACAGACCCCAGATATTTCTTGACTAGCTCCGGATGGTTCTGCACGGCCTCCGAGAAGGAACAGAATATAATCCCGTGTTTCTCCAGTTCTTCCCTGAATGTGGTGGCCACTGACACGCTGTCGAAGATAGCGTCCACTGCTACACCGACTAATCGCTTCTGTTCGTCCAACGGTATGCCCAGTTTCTCATAAGTGCGAAGGAGTTCGGGGTCTACTTCTTCCAGGCTGTTGTACTTCTTCTTAGACTTGGGGGCTGCGTAATATATGATGTCCTGGTAGTTGATGGCCGGAAATCTTACATTGGCCCATCGAGGCAATTGATCACGCTCATGCAGGCTCTTCCAATGCCGGTAGGCCTTTAGACGCCAGTCAAGCATGAACTCAGGCTCGTTCTTCTTAGCCGAAATCCACCGTACTATGTCCTCACTAAGGCCCTTAGGGGCTGTTTCCGACTCAATAGGGGTCACGAAGCCGTATTTGTAGCCCTGTTCCGCTAAAGTCTTTACCTGCTGGTTAGCTGTGGTCACGTCTTCTCCCTGATAGCTCCTTTGAGGACGTAGTACGCCTAGAGTGCGCGCTCATAATTGGAAAGCCCGATGCGAATCTTCGACAATAAGTAGTCGGCTCAAATTTGCGCTGGACGCTTTAGTTGACCTATTGTCGAGTTTCTTAGTCAACAATTATTCTCTCACATAATTGCATACTTTGAAAAGGCAGTCAATAGGAATCTAGGTTGACAAGTTGGACGGTTGGTTTTAGCGGCTACGGGACTCGACGTAAGCGCGTAGAGCGCCTTCCGAAGCATATTGACATTGGAACCCTGTGTTCTTTAAAAGCTTGTCTGTGCTTAAAACTATGGGGTATCTGACCAGGTCTAACCCTCCCCGGGAAGCCTCTTTCTGCAGTCCCAGCCTCCATGCTGCTTGTACTAACGGATACGCAAGGAAGCTCGGGAGCGTCACAGCTTTCTTGCCCAGGATTCGCGCTACGTCGCTATACGGCAGCGCGCCGTTGCCTGCAACGTTGAAAACACCAGGCACCGGATTGTCGCAAAACCATGCTAGCAGCCTTGCCAGGTCCTGACCGTGAATGAATTGGATAGGTGGGTTGTATCCGGAAACCATGAGTAAAAGAGGCTTGTTCAGCGCTCTCGCCACGTAACCCTCTCCTGGACCCATCACCATGCAGCAGCGAAGAATTGTGATGTTCAACTCTGGATGCTGCCGATGGAAGTCCCAGAGGGCTTGCTCGCTCAGAGCTTTGGTCATCGAGTATTGAAAGCCAACCAACGGCTTCGATTTGTAATCTTCCGTGATTGGCACCGGGTTCTCGCGCCTAGCTCCGTAGACTGTGTGACTGCTTAGATAGATAAATTCATTAGCGCCGGCGGTAACGCTGGCCTCCATAACATTGTGAAGGCACTCCAGATTCGCCAAACGTATTTTCTCCGCTTCACCACCGCTTCGGCCTTCGCGCATCTGGAAGGCTAGATGCACCACTGTTTTTATGGGTCGAGCGGCCAATAATTCAGGGTTCAATGGACGGCTCAAATCCATTTCATGGAATGTGAGGTTGGGTGGGCGCTCTGCTGGTTTCCTGATGTCCAGGCCAATGACCTGCCGGCCGTTTTCTAACAGCCTCTGCGCCAGCAAGGAACCAATAAACCCGGCGGCGCCCGTAACAAGAACAGGCGGTTGGGGTGCAGCCTCAGGCATCAGGCGCGGTGTCTATAAAGTCGAAACGCAGGACTCCTAGGCCGGCCACCTCAAAACCCATGACTATCTTATGAGGGCCACTGATTAGCCTGACGCCTTTGGAAACTACGGTCGTAGTCTTATTAAGGGCAATAGAAAAGGGGTACTTCTCTGATATTTGGCCGAATCCTACTTGCTTGCCGTCTACGACAAATGAAGAGTTCTCCAAAGGGACTTCTATGCCATCTATGGTAAGTGGCAGCAAACGCTTCGCATAGCCCGAACCGAGTTTATTGAGCAAATCGAAAGCCATGCCGTCGGGCGTTTGCCTGAGGCTTCCTTTTACATAGAGCCTTCTTAGGAGGAAGCTAGGGACTGTTACCATCAAGGCCTCCCTTAGCTCTGGCCTCCATCATTTTCATACGAAAAAGCTCCTCTTCTATCCTTGCTGCTTGTTCCGGTAACGCTCTGCTCCGGCCTAGGATAGAAGTATATAGGAATATTTGAGCCAGGCGCTCAGCCAAGAAGGTTACTTCCAGCGCTTCCTTCAAGTCCAACCCCACAGACAGGAGCCCGTGGTGTGCCAGCATTGCCGCCATTCGATTCTCCAGAGCCTCGCTAGCCCGCTGTGCTAGCTCTTCTGTGCCAGGAAAAGCATACTCGGCCCTTCGTATTCCACCTCCAATCTTTATGATCACTTCGTCGATAATCGGGGGCAGCTCTTCTATGGCTATCGATGCCGCTGTCGCGAATACAGGGTGGGTGTGGACTACGGCGTTTATCTCAGGGCGCCGCCTGTATACTTCCAGATGTAACGCAGACTCTGAAGATGGCGGACGCTCCTCCTCCACCGGCTCCCCGTTCTCGTCGATAATCACCAGGTCATCATTTGATACAGTCTCAAGCTCGGCGCCCATGGGCGTTATGAGAACCGTGTACTTGTTGGACTGTCGCAGTCTCATGCTAACGTTGCCGCTGCTTCCTAAAACAAGCCCGGCTTTGGCCAATCTGTGGCAAGACTGACAAAGGGCTTCGCGTTCTTTAACCCATCTACTATTAGGCAAGCTAGCTGTCCTGAATCCTCTGATAGAGTAACTTCCACTGCTGGAACAGCTCTTGGTACTCTAAAGTACGTACCATCTCAGGCTC
The DNA here is from genome assembly GCA_016872285.1 of SAR202 cluster bacterium. Classification (NCBI taxonomy): domain Bacteria; kingdom Bacillati; phylum Chloroflexota; class Dehalococcoidia; species SAR202 cluster bacterium. Next base: position 21,947 of record VGZZ01000016.1, read on the forward strand.
GAAGACTTCTAAATCTGAGGCCATCTCCCGGCAAGCTTCAGAGAGATTCGAGTATATCCCTGCCGCCGAAGCCGCAGCCATGGACGCTCCAATACTGCTCACGTCCGGGCCTGTGGCGCGCCTCACAGGACGTCCAATCACATCGGCGATGGTTTTGGCAAGTACAGCGCTTTGGGCCATGCCGCCGCCAATGTGAAGCGTTTCAGAAGAATATCCGTTTACCTTTTCCATAGCCGGGACGTTTTCTTTTAGACTGTAGGCAAGATTCTCATAGAACGCGTGAAGGATTTGACCTGGGTTAGTTTCCTCGTAGCTTAACGGAGTATTGAAAGTTATACCGCCTCTCTGCAACTTGGCTCTTGGAGCGCTGCTAAGGCTTGGACCTAGAAAACAGGTTACGCCTTCGCTTCCAGGCTCCGTTGCCTCCGCTAGAGAATCCGCGTATTCCCAGGGCATCTCCTTACCCATGAGCATCTCTTTCAACCATCGGTGGGCGTTTCCAGCATCCCCAAGATTAGCTTCCAATGTCCACATTCCGTCTATCGGGTAGCAGCCGGTCCAAAAGTTCATCTGGGTATCATGACGCGGCTGTTTGGTTATGGACTGGACGGCGCAGCTCCATCCCGCGACTACGCCGGTTTGACCATAATCCATTAACCCCATGCCCAGCAGGCCGCATTGCGTATCCGCTCCAGCTAGCGTAACCGGAATTCCTGGCAGCAGCCCCAGGGACTTAGCTGCGCTTTCCTTTAATATCCCGGCAACTGCTCCAGATTCTGCAAGAGGCGGAAGCTTTTCCATCGGCACTCCAATGTTCGAAAGCAGACTCGCCGGTCGTTGACGGTTGTATATGTTCAGCAAGCCAGTCGAAGCCGCCAGTGACGCTTCGCAGGTTGCCTCGCCAGTAAGCCTGTATACCAGCCACCCAGGGAGTGTAAGAAGATGGCGTAGTCTATGGATGATATCTGGTTTATTCTTGCGAGCCCAGTGAATTTTTGCCGGCGCCAGAAGGAGCAAAGGAAAGTGTCCGGTAGTCTTGTATACCTCTATCCCCCACTCTTCCTGCATCGCCAGTCCCTCAAAGCTGGCGCGTAAGTCTATGTTGGGGCTTAGCATCAGCTCTTTGTCATCGCCGTCTAGAAGGGCGATTCCCTGTCTTTGGCCTGTAACGCCAACGGCCCTGATATCTCGGGCGGAAATATTCGCATCCTTTAAACACCTTGTAACCAGATGCGTCACATCAGCCATAATCTTTTGAGCGTCTAATTCGCGGGCCAGTCGAGGGCCATCTCGCGGCGTACGGACTTGCACTCTTGACGCCGATGATGCTAGGACCCTGCCTTTAACGTCTGTAATTGCGCAGTGGAGGCTGCTTGTGCCGAGGTCCAAAGCCAACAGGTTATCTCCCACGGCGACGCCACACTCCTGGATTCGCTAGCCTGTGGGGTCGTCGGCCCGACAGAAATCTCTCCAGGTCATCCAGAATCATCAACGAGTGTCGCTCAATCGTCCCATCGGTTGCTCCGCCTACGTGGGGAGTAAGAACGACATTATCCAGTTTTAGCAGCGGGCTTGAGGGCGCAATCGGATGAGACTCGTGAACGTCAAAGGCGGCGCCGGCCAATTGTCCAGAAGTGAGCGCGTCAACCAGAGCAGTCTCGTCGACGAGGTCGTGGGATGCTGTATTGATTAGATAGGACTTCCTGGGCATCAACGCCAGGGTTTGGCTGTTCAGCATGTTCTTGGTTTCACTAGTGGATGGGGCGTGTAGTGTAACGAATTTGGATTCCTTCAGCAGTGTCTTTAGGTCCGTGAGTTGCGCTCCGTACTTGCGCTGGCCTTGAACATCCACCGCAGGGTCATGGGCCAGGACACGCATACCAAAGGCTTGTCCTAAATTCGAAACCTTCTTTCCTGCCGCGCCTAGACCCACGACTCCCAGGGTACTGCCGTTCAGTTCAACGCCCCGATGGCTGATATATGCCTCCACTGGGTCTCGCCATCGCCCGTCCTTTACATAACAGTCCAGCGATGAAACCCGTCTAGCCAGGGCTAGTATCAGAGCAAAAGTCATCTCAGCTACCGATTGGGCATTGCGTCCTGGCGTATGTACGACTACAACTCCATGTTCTGTTGCGGCATCAAGGTCAACATGATTGACGGCTCCCCGACACAACCCCACGAACTTCAGATTCGGCGCCTCCGCAAAAACTTCACAGAACACGAAGTCAGCTTCAACTATAAGTACCTCTATACCTTCCCGATGGAGCCTTTGTCCCAACTCCTGGGGCGCCCAGATTTTTCGTGTTTCCGTCCAGCTTTCGTAAGTGATTTGTGAGACTTCTCTCAAGTGAGTCAGCGCAGAGCTTGAGAACGGGGCCAGGACTAAAGCCTTCATCTTATTCGTGTAGCAGCGTCTGAATAGCTTCCGCCGCCTTTACACCGCTGCGCACTGCCCCCTCCATGGTCGAAGGCCAGCCTGTGTCCGTCCACTCTCCTGCCAGGAATAGATTTCTTATGGGAGATTTTGCTTTAGGCCTTAGCTTTTCGATGCCAGGCAGACATCTAAATGTAGCCTTATCCTGCTTAACAATCAGTACACGCTCGATCTTGGCCTGGCGCGCCGCGGGAAACGCCTGAGCCATAGCTTCTACGAAGGTCTTCTGCAAAGCTTCTTTCGGCTGGTCTATATACTCGAAGGCGCCGCTCAGCGATATGCTTACTCGCTTTCCGCCGGAACCGTCGCCGCCCTGAATCGCATCCAGGTTAAACACCCACTGTAGTGGCGATTCCACTAAGGCTACAAAGTCCTCTGTCATCACTGGTCTGTCATACCAGAGGTGGACATTGACAATAGGCGCGGTTTGAAATTTGGAGAGAGCTTCAAAATAGGGCTGTGCCTTTACCTCGGACGCTAGTAGTGTGGATAGGGCGTCCGCGGGCAAAGCGCTGATAAAGAAGTCTCCATGGATAGAGGTGCCGTCAGAGAGTTCTAAACTTTCCACCTTGCCGTTTCTAATATTTAGAGCGGTAGCCGACTTACCCATAATGAGTCTTCCATGCCGGGACTGTATGTAACTTTGAGCGGCGTCTGCCATGAGGGCGGACAATCCAACTCGTGCGTAACCCACGCAGGCGCTGCGACGGCTTTTCATGATGCCCTCTTGGAATATCATGAGACCCATAAAAGCGCTGGTGCATTTTACGTCATCATTTACACAGGGCTTTACGATTAGATTCCAGAGGTTCTCGATTGCCCGTGGGCTTTGACTATGGCTACTCAGCCAGTCAGAAAAAGTCTGTTCACCAAGCCGCGTCCTGTAGCGGTTAGTGAATCTTATAACCGCTAACGCGTAAATAGCGAGTAATTTTTCCTTCAGGCTCAGATGTCGGTAGCCAAGAAAGGATGGCAAAAGGTGGAAGGGACTCGGCAGAGGCGCCGACCAGAGCCGTGAGGACTTGGCCCCAGGTGTTGATACCTTAATGCTGAGCTTGCTTTGAAGATAAGCGTTTTGAAAGGTGCTGAGCTTTTTGAGGAAGTCGATGTAGTAATCGCAGCAACCCAGGAAAACGTGCTGTCCATTATCCACCATTTGACCGGTCTCTCGGTCAGTAAACGAAAAAGCCCTTCCACCTAGGTAGGGGCGTTTCTCCACCAGCGTCACCTTATGACCCGCGTCTAGAAGATGGCAAGCGGCTGACATGCCGGCGAGTCCGCCGCCGATAATAACTATGTGGGAAGGGGCTGTGGCAGTAGGCTTTTTAGCCATGTGGTTGCTGTCACCAAGGCCTTTTCGCGGCCGCTCAGGCTGATTTTGCCCTCGAACACGTTATAACCCTTTGACTCGATTCTGTCCAAGATCCCGCGATAAAGCTGCGCCAGTACGGCCGGGCATGCCCTTGATCTAAGTGAAAGGTAAGGCATGAGCTTCATGCCGCTGTTGAAATATTCCCTCGCCCTCTCAGCTTGGAAGCGCATTAATTTCTGCTGAGGCTCGTTAATTACGCCCCCTATAAGGTCGTCCTCCTTATATCCAAAGCGGCTCATTTCATCTTGGGGAATATAAATCCGGCCTCGTTTTAGGTCTTCCCGCACATCTCTGAGGATGTTAGTCAATTGCATAGCGAGGCCAAGGTCTATGGCATGTTTCTTTGCTCTAGGGTGCTTGAAGCCGAAGATATGTATGCACACCAGCCCTACCGCTGAAGCCACTCGATAGCAATACAGGCGGAGCTCTTCAAAATTGCTATAACGGGCCTTAGTAAGGTCCATTTCTACACCGCTTATGACCTCGTCAAAATACTCCTTGGGGATCTTATAGGTTTTAGCGCTGTCAGCTAAGGCAATGAACACATTATCTAGAGGTTTGTCATCGTAAGCCTCTGAGAGCTTCTGTCGAAGGGTGGAAAGCGCTTTCAGCTTATCCTCCAGGGTGGACTCTTCATCTACGGCGTCGTCACAGTAGCGGCAGAAAGCATAGGCCGCGTATATAGCTAGACGCTTCTTGAATGGCAATGTGATGAAGGCGTAATAAAAATTGCGCGCCTCACGTTTAGTGATACGTCTGCATTCTTCATAGGCTTGTCTAATAGCATCGGTTGAAGTTTTCATATCCGCTCCCCCAGGGGAGGCTCTACTGGCTAAACGGTAACGTGGCCACCCAGGCGCATTCTGAGATAAGTGGAGGCAAATAGCCATCCTTTTCTAAAACGCGAAAGGCGAGGCCTCCGGCTTAGTACATCGTAGTCCTGCTTTTCGATGGCCTCAAGCACCGCCAATCCCCCGCGGTTGAATAGCGCGATATCTACTTTGGCTATGCCTCCCACCTGTTCCACCAGTCCCAGCCCCCTTCCAAATAGCTCTTTAGTGCGCTCAACCTCAAATTCCATCAATCGCCTGAACTTTTCATCAGCCTGACCTTGGGCTATCTGTTCTTCGGTCACGCCAAAGCGTCGCAAGTCCTCTAATGGCAAGTAAATCCTGCCCATTCCGTAGTCTCGCGTTACGTCCTGCCAGAAGTTTGTGAGCTGCAAAGCGGTGCATGTAAAGTCCGAGAGCTTCTGTCGCGCTTCGTCTCTATATCCAAACACATAGAGGACCAATCGACCACACGGATTCGCCGAATGGTCACAATAATGTAGAAGGTCCTGATAAGTCTGGTATCGACTGGTTTTTTGGTCTGCGCGGTTGGCTTGAATGAGCTTCCAAAAGGGCTCTTTTGGAATATCGAAGGTATTAATGGTCTCTTGGAGGGCTACCATAACTGGATGCGCGGGCTGCCCTTGGTAGCAACGGTCCAAGTCCCTTTCCCAATTGTCCAAAAGCTGGAGGCGGCTGCCTGGCGCTTCATCCCCCAGATCGTCCACCGTGCGGGCGTAGCCGTAAAGGTTGTATATATGCTGGCGCAGTTTCCGAGGAATAAGAAGAGAGCCTACGGTGAAGTTCTCATAGTGTGTTAGAGCTAGACGACGACAGTGCTCTTGGGCTTCCTCTCGGCTCCAAATCTTCGTGTCAGAGGTAAGCAGGACCACCACCCAGTCAGCCTCCCATCACCTGCACCAGCACCTCCCTGGGGCGGGGTCTGTCTAGCTCTACCATAAAGACACGCTGCCACCGCCCTATTTGCAGAGCGCCGTTGATAATAGGAATAGTCTCGCTCGTGCTTAAGAGAAGCTGCTGGCAGTGGGCATGGCCGTTTGGGCATTCGTTCTCAGTCATATTTACTGTGCGTATGGTGAAATCGTTGTGCTTGTAGTCGCCATTTCTAGGCGCCATACGTTCCAGGAAGCGCTTCATATCCTCGATTAATAGAGGCTCGTTTTCGTTTAATCTTATAGCCGCTGTGGTATGACGTGAAAAAATCGTCACGACGCCGTTCTTGACCCCAGCCTGCGTCAGGCAATTCTTCACGTGGTCCGTAATGTCGATAAACTCAGGGGCGTCCTTGGCCTCCAGCTTTAGCGAGAAGACTTGCACTCGCATCTTCTCTTCTGTGCTGGATATCCGCTGGGGTACCTGGACAGGCTTAACTTTGAGTGTGCTCATTTTCCTCTACTCTTTATAAGTCCTCTTAAATCTTCCCAGAGCTGTCAAGGGCCAGTAATGTCGATACAGGTGATAGTTGATCATGAAGGCATTTTCCATATCCAGGCCTTGGTAGGCTTCCTCGCCGGGTTTCGGCAGGCGCTTCAATCTTTGACCGACACCGTACCCCGGAAACCCGGTGCCAGTGTAATGAGGTTCGTCCCAGGTGCCGTCACCCTTCTGTGTCCTGCATAGGTATTCGATGCCTCGCGCAACCGAAATGCTGCCGTTCTCGCAGGAAGCTAAAAGCGACAGCAACGCCCAGGCCGTCTGTGACGGCGTACTAGGCCCCGTGCCTCTGAGTGCGAAGTCTACATAAGAGCCGCAGCTCTCTCCCCAGCCCCCGTCATCATTCTGGTGGGATTTGACCCAATCAACCGCTTTACGGATATATGGCAGAGTCATATCTTCCCCGATTGCCTGCAAGGCGGGGAGTACAGCCCCCGTGCCATAGATATAGTTAACGCCCCATCGCCCGAACCAGGAGCCATCCTCCTCTTGCTCGTCTCGTATGAACTTGTACGCTTTCGCCACTGCGGGATGTTCCTTATTGAAGCCAAGTCTGCCTAATGCTTCCAGCACATGCGCCGTCACATCCACGCTTGGCGGGTCTAAAGTCTCGCCGAAGTCCGCAAACGGTATCTTGCTCATTAAAGCCCGATTGTTATCCTTGTCGAAGGCCGCCCAGCCGCCATTCTTGCTCTGCAGCCCGAAGACCCACCGTACCCCCAAATCTATAGCGTTGCGGCGCCGCTGGTCCTCCTCACCTGTCAAGCGGGCCCACTCCAGGGCAATCAACACCTCCGCCACGTCATCCACGTCAGGATAATTGTCGTTGGCGAACTCAAAAGCCCACCCGCCGGGCGGTGTCTTCGGGGACTTCACGGCCCAGTCGCCCTTCCGCAGAATCTGGCGCGCGATGAGCCAGCGGGTTGGCCTCTGCATTTCGTCGCTTTCTGCCGACATCCCGGATTCCAGCATAGCCGTCAGAGCCAGGCATGTATCCCATACAGGTGACACACATGCTTGGACCCTCCAAGTATTCTCTTCTTCAATAGCAAAGGTCTCAAATCCTTGGAGTCCAGCGTTCATTACCGGGTGTTCCAATGTGTAGCCTAAGTGTTTCAAAGCAATAAGCGAGTAGACCCATGGTGGCTGAATGCCGCCCCAAGAGCCGTCGGCTTCCTGGTGCTCCACTATCCACTGGGCGGCCATCCTTTTCGCTGTCTCGCGTCCGATTTTCACCGGGGCCTTCTCATATAACCTGAGGAAACGGTCGGCGCTATAAAATAGCGCTCTCCAGGGGTCTGTAGGTCTGGGTATCGATAGGGATGTCTTAGTTTGCTCTTTGACAACAGGATAAAGTTCCCTAATAGCAGCCTGTGGAGGCACGGGACTAACGGGTCGGTCGGTAAGAATTATGCACATAGGCACAATAGTTGCTCTGGCCCAGCTGGAAAATTCATATATGTTAAAGGGCAGCCAACTGGGAAGTAAGACCATCTCCGGCGGCATCACCGGCAGGCCCTTCCAGTCGTACTGTCCCAGCATGGCCAGCCAGATCCGAGTGAAAATTCTGGTTTGGGGCACGCCACCTTTAGATAGAATGAATTGCCTTGCCTTCATCATCGGAGCGGCATCGGCGGAAAGGCCGCAGAGCTTAAGGGCGAAGTAGCATTCGACCGAAGTGCTTAGATTGCCCGGCGCGTCGAAATATTGCACCCAGGAGCCATCCGGTTGCTGTCGGCTCAAAATATAGTTGGCAATTTTCCTTTTTCGCTCCGGGTTATTCACACCCAGCAGATGGCAGAGCATGACATATTCGGCTTCCATGGTGGGATTGGACTCCAGTTCTCCCCACCAGTAACCCTGCTCATGCTGAATTTTAAGCATGTAGCCTTGGGCCCTCTGGACAGTAATATCCAATTGGGCCTTTAGCTGCGCTTCAATTTTATTTTGTGTGATTGTCATGGCCTTATTTATAGGCCTAAGCTCTCCCGTATTCCTTAAACCACCTCACTGCCTTCCCCAGGGCACCCTCTATAGGGCTTTGAGGCATCCCTAGTTCCCTGACTGCCTTGCCTGAGCTGACATACATAGGCTTTTGGGCCACCAGTAATCCTTCTAGAGGCAATATGGGTTGTCTCCTAAGTAATTTTCCTTCAGCCCAGTAGTCCAGCCGCGAAAGGCCTATCAGGGGCCCCAATGGTGCGCGGAATCTTGGCCCTTTCAGTCCTGTAATCTTCGCCAACAGGTCAAGCATCTCCTTCAGGGTCATGTTTTGATGACCCAGTATGTACCGATGGCCAGGTCTGCCCCTTTCCATGGCTAGAATATGGCCTATGGCTACGTCTTCTACGTCGACCAGGTTCATGCCTGTGTTCACATACGCTGGAAGGCGCCGCCGCAGGAAGTCTCGAATAATGCCCCCGGTTGGCGTAGGCTTCACATCCCACGGTCCTACGGGCGCCGTGGGATTCACCACCACCACCGGGAGACCTGAGGAGTTCATCTTCAGGGCCTCCTGCTCTCCAAGCCATTTGGAACGTTTGTAATGGCCCTTCAAGTCTTTCCATGCCGGCTGCATCTCCTCGGTTCCTTCAGCGCCCTTTGCTAGACCTATTGTCGAAACGGTGCTGGTATACACTACCTTCTCAGCGCCCGCGGCCAGCGCCTCCTGTAGGAGGGTCTTAGTGCCGTCTACATTCACCCTGTAGACCTCCTTTGGGTCACGGCTCCAAAAGGTGTACAGGGCCGCGCAGTGGAAGACCGCTTGACACCCTTTCAGTGCCCTGGCAAGAGACTCCCTGTTCTCTAAGTCTCCCTGGACTATCTCCACCCCGGTATTCTCAAGTGTTAAGGTGCTGCTGCGAGGCCTTGCCAGAGCCCTTACCTGGTAACCCTTAGCAGTTAAGGACCTCGCCAAATTCCCACCGATAAAACCTGTAGCCCCCGTAACCAATACTTTCACGTTAGGCTGGACTCAGTATCCCTCCCGATATAAGGTTGGGTACGAACCTGCCGGCAAAAACGCCAAGGCTCTTCTTTGCGGCGCCCGCCTTTTTTGCCATGGATAGGAGGATGAGAACGTTGGCGGGCCTCCGGATAGCGCCCAGCGCAATGCTCAGACCCCTACCCGAGTCATCAGTGCTGGCGAACTCCTCAATAACAGCTGGAAGGTCATCATTGACTGTGTCCACTACTGCTCTGACCGATATAAAAGGCACATTTGCCTCTGCGCACCGCTGGGCTAGCCAGTAATCTTCCATGTTCACAGTCGACACGGCGTACTCCCTAGCTAGCGCCGCTTTCTGGCGGCTGCTGCGAACAACGCCGTCAACAGTGAGAGAGTCTCCCATCGAAAACGGAATCCCGACCGCCGTCAAATTCTTCTCTGCTTGCTCCGCAAACGCGGGTGTGGCGCTCAGCACTAGCTCCTGGTTTTGCGCAAGGAATCGCTTTGCCAGGATAAGCCATCCTGGCGTGAGACTAGATGTGAGTCCGCCGCAGAACCCCAGTGCCAGCACCAAATGCGGCCTCTCACCTTCAGTAAGCAGTTTCTGCATAGATTCTATAGCGCGTTCCTTGCCTACTCCTACCGTAGTGACAGAATAGCCCTCCGTCACACGTCGGAGAGGCCACCGCAGGGCGGCAGCCTCTTCTTTTATAGCTGTGACAATGGCAATCATTTTTAGCTGGCGCCTATGCCGCTCTTGCTTACCGCGCCGGTCTTAATGAGCGTGAGCCAGTCCCTCGGATTGCCGATGGCGTTGAATATGGTGGCGGACTCAAAGCCGCAGTGCATCATGCAGTTTGCGCACCGCGGGTCCTTCCCCACGCCGTACTTTTCCCAGACCTCTTCCTTCATGACCTCCGACACATTTTTAACGTGCGCGTCGGCAAGGGGATAGCACGGAAGCCGCCAACCTTCGACGGTGTAGGTTGGATTGGAGTAGGCGGTGCACTGGTATTCCCGCTCTCCTCTCAAGAAGTTGAGGTATAGAGGGTTGTTATAGAACCGGATATCCTTGGTCTTCTCCGGGTCCAGGATCTTCTTAAAGACTGTCTTGGATTCCTCGCGCAGCAGGAACTGCTCCCGATCGCTTATCGACTGATAGTCATATCCAGGCGACACCATGCAGCCCTCAACACCCATGGCGGTGAGCATTCGGAACATCTCGTGCAGGTCATCAACGTCGCTGCCGCGAAAGATTGTCGTGTTGGTGCAAACTCGATAACCCTCCTCCAGCGCCAGCTTAATACCATCCACGGCTTTCTTGAACACGCCCTTCCTAGCAACTGACTCGTCGTGCTTCTCCTCCATTCCGTCCATGTGGATGACCCAGCAGAAGTACTTGGACGGCCTTATCTTTTTTATCACCCGTTCCATCAGCAGGCCGTTGGAACAGCAGTAGACGAAATACTTTCGATTTACCAGCTCGTTTATGATCTCGTGGATCTGAGGATGTATGGTGGGCTCCCCGCCGGCGATGGATATAATCGGGGCTCCCGACTGTTCCGCCGCCCTTATAGCCTCCTCCACCGGCATCATCTTGCTCATCACGGCCTTATATTCTCGGATGCGGCCGCATCCTACACAGGAGAGGTTGCACATCTCCAGAGGCTCCAACATAGTTACCAGGGGAAAGCGCCTTCGCCCCTTAAGTTTCTGACTCAGCATATAGGAAGCAAGACGGAGGGAAAGCTCCATGGGCCTCTTTGAAGGCCTAATAGTCCCTGTTCCAAGGGCCCTTTTCTCCTCAGTTACAACAGCCACGGTAACCCCCTAGTATTCTCGGTTTACCAAGAAATCGATTAATTCTTCGGCTTCCTGCTTTGCCCACGCATGGAGAGGCAAGCCTTCTAATGACCGAAGTCCTGAGGAAGCCTCAGCTTCTATTAGTGATTGCGCTTGCCGGCGGGCCCCGCATTCCTCAAGAACCGCCAGCACATTCTCTACATCTCCCTCGCTTAAGGATTTTTTCTGATATATAGCAGCCATCTCATTGCGGGCCTTAGGCCTGGCGTTTTCCAAAGCGTAAACAATCGGGTAAGACTTCTTGCGTCGTCTGATGTCGTTTCCGGCTGACTTTCCTGTCTGGTGCTCGTATCCCCATATACCCAACATGTCGTCTTTGACTTGGAAAATTCTGCCTAAGCGGACTCCGTATTCGATAAACGCCTCTTCGTGAGATGGGTCCTCGCTGCCCAGCAGGGCGCCGATCTGAACGCTGCAAGTAATCAAAGCCCCCGTCTTTCGCCGGATCATATCCAAATACTGGTTCTGGCTTATGGTCAAGTTATTTTCAAAGTCCAGGTCCATGCACTGGCCTTCTATCATTGCCAGGCTGCTTTCCACCAGGCTTTGCGAGACTCGGAGGGCCCTTTCCTGGGTAATCCCCTTCTCCTTTAGCCCCATGGCGGTTTGATAGGCAAGGCAGTGCATTGCGTCACCGGACACCAGGGCCTTTCCAGGTCCCCACAAGTACCAAACGGTTGGACGATGCCTCCGTTCAATATCACCGTCCTGAATGTCGTCATGTATAAGCGAGAAGTTGTGAATAAATTCCAGGGCCGCCGCGGCGGGCAGAGCCTTATTCCAGTCGCCGCCCAAAGCGTGGCATCCGAAAAGGCAAAGGGCAGGTCGCAGCGCCTTGCCTTGCCCTTCTGGCGTATCCAGCGCTTCACCCTGCTCATTCCTCCATCCCATGTGGTATTGCAGGACCCTGTCCATTTCAAAGCCTGTTTTGGGAAGCATAAAGTAAAGTTCCTGCTGCACCTGCGCTCCGTAACGAGTGAACAGGCCTGGCAGGGGCCGACGGGCAGTAGATGAAGGCGTCATAAGGTTGAAGTTTACCTGAGATTCTCTGTGAGCGACCGCATATCTCCGGGTTGAAGGTCTTAATGCTAGAGATACATCGTAATACGATGCCCGAAATCCTAACAAAGCCTACTCGCAGTGTCAATACAAATCAAATGTGATAATAGTCTCATTACTGCCGCAGAGCTTTACATCCAGGACCGCCGCGAGGTGACATTCTTGGAAGCCTGCTTTGAAGAGCCTCAGCCGTAAAAGACTAGATTAAAATCTCGAGTCGGTGCACAGAACTTGTTGGATGCTACACTGTACAGCCTAACCCCCAATTTGAGGTAAGATTAGCGCACATGGTTCCTCCTGATAGTATCTTTGGTTCTATAAATACCTGGGTGGGCGTTTATCTAGCCCTTGCCGCCGCTCTGGCAGCCTCAGGCCATTTCCTGTACCACCGCGTAATCAAACTTATCCTCCTTGGCCGAAGGGACCTGCGATTCGACCAGCCCCTCAAACGTCTTTTTAACTTCCTGCTCATCACTCCCGGCCAGAAAAAAGTCCTTCAGCGGTTCTCGCTTAAAGATAAGTCGGGCCTGGGTCACGTTATCATCTTCTATGGCTTCCTTTCCTTCCTTCTCAGCTACGTCATCTTCATCTTTGGCGATTCCGTTTGGCGGGACTTCTCCAAAACCCTGCTGACTGAGACCGGCGCCCAGGTCTACGCCATGTACCTTGACATAATGGCTGGCGCTATATTATTCGCCTTGGCCTGGGCTTTCCTACGTCGATGGGTGGCCAAGCCCCACCGGCTCAGCTTTGACCTCACCAGGGCCAAGGACGCCGTTATAATAGTCGCCCTCATCGCCACCCTAATGGTATCTACCCTTCTGACTGAGGCCTTTTACGTCGCCAAGGGTGGAGTTGGCCCGGAGTCCAAGGTTATCATAGGCGGCGCCATAGGCGATTGGTTCGTTGATTTGGGTATAGGCTTCCATACCGCCAATACTTTCCACGGTCTCTTCTGGTGGCTCCATCTGCTGACTATTCTGGGCTTCGGCATATATATCCAATTCTCGAAGCATATGCATATGATGGCAGCCCCGGTAAACTCGTTCTTTAAGTCTCTCAAGCCTTCGAGTGTGATGGATCCTATCGACCTGGAAAAAGCCGAGCATTTCGGCGCAGGCAGAGTCCAAGACCTCACCTGGAAGCAGCTCCTGGACGGCTACGCCTGCGCCGTCTGCGGCCGATGCACCGCGTCATGCCCGGCCCACCTGACAGGCAAGGTCCTTTCGCCCATGCATATCGTTGAGAACACTAAAGATTACTTATTGGAGTTCGGACCTGTAGTAGCCAGGGGACAGGAGCCGCCAGCCGACAAACCTCTCATTGGGCATGCTGTGTCGGAAGAAGCCATCTGGGACTGTGTTACCTGCGGCGCATGCATGGAGGAGTGCCCGGTACAGGTGGAGCACGTGCCCACGATTATGGACATGCGCCGCAATCTGGTGCTCGAGCAGTCCAAGCTGCCCCCCACGGCTATGGACGCCCTTATGAGCATGGAGCAGCGAGGCCATCCGTGGCGCGGCAGCCAGTTCTCTCGTATTGACTGGGCCAAGGGCCTTGATGTTAAGACCATCGCGGAAAAGCCGAGTGCTGAAGTCCTTTTCTGGGTGGGCTGCACCGCCGCTCTAGAGCAGAAAAGCCAGCGCATCGCCCGCGCGATGGCGAGGGTACTCCTTCGCGCCGGCATTGACTTCGCCATCCTCGGCGACGAGGAGCGTTGTACCGGCGACCCGGCCCGTCGAATGGGCAACGAGTATCTTTTTCAGACTCTGGCCGCCCAGAACGTTGCTGCGTTCCAGAAATATAGCGTCAAAACGGTGGTGACTACTTGTCCTCACTGCTTCAATACCCTCCGCAATGAGTACCCTCAACTTGGACTCTCATCTAATGTTCAGGTGCTTCATTACACCCAGTTTGTTGACAGTCTGATAAAGGACGGCAAACTCAAGCCCGTCAAAGCCATCAACGAGACCGTTGCTTACCACGACTCCTGCTATTTAGGCCGGCATAACGGGATTTATGACCAGCCGCGCGACATCGCGAAAGCCATTCCAGGCTTAAAACTGGTGGAGATGGGGGAACGATGCCGTGAGCGGGGCTTCTGCTGCGGCGCCGGCGGCGGGCATCTATGGATTGAACAGAGCCGGGGCACGCGCATCAACCACGCCCGCACTGAACACTTTCTCGCTACGGGGGCTAAGACAGTGGGAGTCTCATGCCCTTACTGCCTTCAGATGCTTGAAGAGGGCGTTGAGTCAAAAGGCAAGTCGGGCGAGAGGAAGGTCCGTGACGTTCTGGAGCTCCTGGCAGACAGTGTGGAGGGTTAGGGCTAACCCGCGGTTTAATTAGTAAGCTTCGAATTATCGACTCGCTATTCTATAGACCTGGCATGAGCTATTTCACGGCGTCCTATGGATCGAACGTCAAGTGACTTTACTGAAACCACTACTACTGTTTCACCGTCTAAAGCTGTAAATTCAACTTCATAACCTTTGGCGCCGTGACTTAGTACTACTGTCCCGACGTCTCCCCTCTTCAGCCTGTGTTCAGGCAAGTCAATATTTAAGACTACTATATCTAAGTCTCTAATCATCTTTTGCTCCTCCGCAGAGGATATGCGGTTACTAACCTGGGTACGATGCTACCCGAATCTATAAACCACACCACGCGTACTACAGGATTTCTGCTATCGGGAGTTTTAATTCTACTCTCAATAGTGGACCTCATTCCAAAGACGGATTCTTCTGTGAGAGCTACATCATGTTCCTTTGCATGCTGCAAGAGAGCGCTTGCGAGGGTTTCTATTGAATTAGATGAAAAGCCAAACTGCTCAAAGAAGACCGCCTTGTGGCGGCCATAGGAGTGAGAACGAGAGAGAAGATAGTCAGCTAGCTTGGAATCAGGAACTTCTGCATTGTTTAAATTGGGCAACTTCATAGCTTTGTAACTAGCCCTACCACCTCCCTCACCGCTGCCTTCAAATCCACATTCACCACTACCGGTACTCCGTATTTCTGGGCCTGGGCCAGAAGCTCCTCCTGAAGTATAAACATCCGCTTCAAGTCGTAATCTGATAAGTGGCGCAGCCTGTGGTTTGGGCTCAGCGCTCGCTTCTTCAACTCCTCCCGGTCTGGCACATCCAATACAACCATCAGGTCCGCTCCCCACTCCTTATAGTCGACTACGCCGGGCACAAAATGACTCCCTTCCAGCACCATTCCTATTCCCTCTCGCTTCGCCCTCTGGGTGCAAGACCGCATCACCGGCTTCATCAATTCCGCCTGGGCTACGCACCCTCTCAGTATTCTCTCGGGCGTAATTGGGCCTCTTTTCTCATCAAGTTCCGCATACGCAGTGAAGGAGTGGCTCCGGATAAGCCGCGCTTGCGGTTCGGTCAAAAAAGGCTCCATCGCTGCCCTCATGAAGCCTGTGCTCAGATGATGTGTAAGGCCTAACTCTTCAGTAAGCGCTGAGGCGAGCGTAGTCTTTCCGACGCCGGGTACCCCCTCTAGAATGATAATCAGAGATGACTGCTGACTCTCCACCTTGTACAACTTGCCTTCATCTTTCACTGAATAAGTATTCCTTAATCCAGGCAAAATCACCGCTATACTATCGGCAGATAATATCTAAGCCAAGTAAGTTAAGCAGCATCCTCTATGGGGTAGCAGTATTTCTCCCTCAGCACCCTTTTAAGCACTTTGCCCAAAGCGTTCCGGGGTAGCTCTTCGACAAACACCACCGACTCGGGCCGTTTGAAGCTGGCCAGCCTTTGATGGCAATACTCGATGAGTTCGATTTCTGAGCAGGCAGCCCCACCTTTCTTTACCACCAGGGCCCTGACCCTTTCACTCCAATCAATGTCCGGCACCCCGATGATGGCTGCGTCATCTACGGCGGGATGGGACATCAGGGCTTGCTCTACTTCCTCCGGCGATATCATCTCGCCACCCCGTTTAATAAAGTCTTTTGATCTGCCTGACAGGTACAGATAACCGTCCTCGTCCATATACCCTAGGTCCCCAGTGAATAGCCAGCCCCCATGGAAAGCCCCCTTGGTCGCCTGCTCGTTTCTCCAATACCCTTGCATAATACGAGACCCCCTCGCCGCTACCTCGCCTACCTGTCCTGAAGGCAGCGGCAGTCCCTCCTCGTCCATCACCGCCACCTCGACGTCCGGTAGGGCCTTACCGACGGAAGTAAGTCGTTTCAGTTTCTTTTCGATGGCTTCCGGCGAGCCCGAAAGCTCATGGTCTTCCGGCGGAAGCATAGTGATGGTCGAAGCGGTCTCAGTCTGGCCGAAGGCATTGATGAACCGCACTCCGGGCATGGCTTTAATCGCCTTCTTAATCACTTCCACCGGCATGGGCGCAGCGCCGTAGGTGATAATCTTAAGACTCGACAGGTCATAGTCATTGAACTTGGCGTGTTCGACGACCTGCTTGAGCATAGTCGGGACGACACCTGCCCGGGTTGCGCGCTCCGACTGCGCCAGTTCCATCCATGTTTCCGCGTCGAACTGCCGCATTAACACCGTAGTGCGTCCGCCGTACACCGAAGCCAATGCGCCTTGCATGCCTGCAATGTGATACATAGGCACGCACAACAGATTGCGCTCTTCAGCCGACTCTGGGTCCGGCGGTTCAACGCTGGAGAGCATGTATGAGCTGAAGCTCTCGTGACTCAGCATTACCGCCTTTGGTGTGCCGGTGGTGCCTGCCGTAAATAGCAGCAAAGTTGTGTCCGAGTCTTGAGCCGTTGGAAAGTGACGCTCCTCTGCCGAGGAGGCTCCGATAACATCATCGTAGAACACCCACTGGCCGCCGTTTCGCTCTTCCACCGTAATCACGTAATCTGCTGGGCATGAATCCTTGAGAGCATCCTTGGCGGTGGTGAAGTAGCGCTTGCCGACAAAAAGCACAGTCGGCTCGCAGATGTTGAGCATGTGGGCCATTTCGTCAGACTTTGCCCGATAATTGAACGGCACAAAGATCGCGTCCAACCTGGCGCAGGCGAAATAGGCTTCCAGCATTGCAGGCGTGTTTACGTCCATCATCGCCACACGGTCACCGCGGCCAATCCCCATGTCGGCCAGGGCGTTGGCCAGTCGATTGCTTCGCTCCTGAAGATGGGCAAAAGTTGTGCGGTTGCCCTCGAAGACAATAGCCTCGCGCTCAGGCACAATAGCCGCCGCAATGGAAAGGAATTCGTTGCTATTCACGGATAACTCTTCTAGGAAGCTTCACAGAGATTATATAGGTCTATGACGGCTGGGTGGTGAGCAGCTTCAAAGCCAGACGCCTTTCTAACTCTAGCGACCTGTCCAATGGCAAATCTGCGCCTCGATGAATTGCCTCTTTCAGACCAGCTGCCGCTTTAGAGTCTAGGGAGGCTAACCTGTCAGCCAGGTTTAAAGTTTCGGCTTGCAGCGATTTGACGGACACCACTTTTGTGGCTAGCCCAAGTTTTGAAGCCTCTTCAGCTCCAACCACGTGACCCGTCAGCAGAAGCTCTAGCGCCGGCGCAAGGCCGATGGCCCGTGAAATAGTCTGAGTGCCGCCGGCCGCGGGAATGAGGCCAAGATGGGTTTCAGGCATTGAGAACTTAGCATCATAAGATACAATCCGAATATCGCATAACATCGCCATCTCCAGCCCGCTGCCAATGCAGTGACCGTGAATAGAGGCTATCAATGGTTTAGCCATATCTAGGAATAATCCCCAGATATCCCTTTCCCATCGGACCTCACGCGCGACTGATAATGATGGGGCCGCGCCAAACTCGGTAAGGTCCGCGCCGGCGCAGAAATCGAAGCCTGCTCCGTTCAAGACAACACATTTTACGTCGGTGTCGTCACGTACAGCCTCCAGCGCCTGCCACAGGTCGTCACGCATCCTGGTATCAAAAGCGTTCCGAATCTGGGGGCGATTTAGGGTGATAGTGGCGACATGCCCGTCCTTCAAATAGAGAATAGTGTCGAAAGCTTCCAACTTAGCGTCCCACGAACCTGGGTTTTCTCTTGGACAGGAACGACTCTACACCCTGCTTGCGGTCTTCTGTGGTCTGCAACAGAAAGCTCAGGTCTGCTTCCAGCCTCAGTCCTTGTTGCAGTGTCATGTCTTTGCCCATATACACAGCCTCTTTAGTATAACGAGCAGCAATTGGTGCGGCTTCGGCGATTTGTGAGGCTAGGCTGGTAGCTGATTTTAAAGCGCCCTTGCCGTCATCCTCCACTTTGTTGACCAGGCCCACGGCTAGCGCTTCATCCGCATCGATTAACCGTTGAGTTAGCAGAAGTTCCAGGGTCCTGGCTTTCCCTACCAGCCGGACTAGACGTTGAGAGCCGCCGTCCCAGGGAATAGCCCCACGGGCCAGATCGGTGAATCCAAGCCTGGCGGTGCGGGCGGCTACCCTGAGATCGCAGGCCAGGGCCAGTTCCAGCCCGTGGTCCACGGCGTCTCCGTTAATGGCGGCAATGGAAGGTTGTGGAAGGCTAGCCAGGGCCGAGGCGCATCGTAAACTATCTAACCACCCTTCCACATCCTCGGACGTGGCGCTTTCGGAAGGCGGGTTATAGGCCTCCCGTCCGCTGGAGAACACCTTGCCGGCGCCAGTAATTACTACCGCCCGAATACGTTTGTCGTGTTCTATCTGCTGGCAGGCCTCCTTTAGCTCACGCGCCGAATCCGCGGTGACACAATTGTGCCGGGAAGGACAACTTAATGTTAGCAATGCAACGTGTCCCTTGTAGGACACTTTAATGAATCTGAATTCCACCAGCGTCAAGCTCGATAGCGTGGGTTAGCCCAAGACTCTTGACAGTATTTTCAGGGGTAGTTTATCATATGCCAAGAATTAGCACTCGAAACACTCGAGTGCTAAATTGTGAGTAGCGTAAGGCCATCTAAATTTCAATTCAGAAGGAGGGAGCCTTGGTTAGGTTTACGCCGTTAGGTGAGAGGTTGATAGTAAGACCCATTGAGCAGGAAGAGAAGACCTCTTCCGGCATCATTCTGCCTGACACCGCTAAAGAGAAGCCCCAGGAGGGTGAAGTGGTGGCCGTGGGTCCCGGCCGCACAAATGAGGACGGGAAACGCGTCCCCATGGAGGTCAAGTCAGGTGACAGGATTATCTACTCCAAGTTTGCCGGCACCGAGTATAAAGAGGCCGGCCAGGAGTACCTGATATTGCGCGAGAGTGACGTTTTAGCGAAGGTATCTAAATAAGGAGGAAGACCGCAAATGCCCGGAAAGCAGCTAGTTTTCGCTGAAGAAGCTCGCAAGTCCCTTAAGATAGGTATCGACACCCTGGCCGATACCGTTAAAGTTACGCTAGGTCCCCGAGGGCGCAATGTCATCCTGGACAAGAAGTTTGGCCCTCCCCAGGTCTGCTCCGACGGCGTCACCATCGCCAAGGAGATTGAGCTGCCCAACCCCTTTGAAAACATGGGCGCGCAGCTCATTAAGGAAGCCGCCAGCAAGACCAACGACGCTGCCGGCGATGGCACCACTACCTCCGTAGTCTTGGCCCAGGCCATCATCACAGAAGGCTTCAAGAACACCGCCGCCGGCGCCAACCCCATGGCCATCAAGCGCGGTATCGAGAAGGCTGTCGAGGCTGTCGTGGAGGAGCTGAAGAAGATGGCCCGCTCCGTGGAAAGCCGTGAGCAGATTGCTCAGGTTGCCGCCCTCTCCGCCCATGAGGACAGCATCGGCAACACCATTGCCGACGCCATGGAGAAGGTAGGCAAGGACGGAGTCATCACCGTTGAGGAGTCCAAGGGTATTCAGGATGAAATTGAGTACGTGGAAGGCATGCAGATAGACCGCGGCTACATCTCTCCCTACTTCGTCACCAACCCGGACAAGATGGAAGCCGTCATTGAGAACCCCCACATCATCATCACGGACAAGAAGGTCTCCGCTGTCTCTGACCTGGTGCCCGTCCTTGAAAAACTGATACAGATTGGCAAGAAGGATGTGGTCATCATCGCCGAGGATATCGACGGTGAGGCCCTGGCTACACTGGTGGTCAACAAGCTGCGCGGCACCCTCAACTGCCTGGCCGTTAAGGCCCCTGGCTTCGGCGACCGCCGCAAGGCCATGCTGGAAGACATCGCCATCCTTACCGGCGGCACCGTCATTAGCGAAGAGACGGGCCGCAAGCTGGACTCCGCCACTATTAACGACATGGGCCAGGCCCGGCGTGTCTCTTCTTCAAAGGAAGAGACCACCATTGTAGAGGGCAAGGGTTCCGAGCAGGCCATTAAGGCCCGCATCAACCAGATCCGTGCCCAGATTGAGGAGACCACTTCCGAGTTCGATAAGGAGAAACTCCAGGAGCGGATGGCCAAGTTGGCCGGCGGCGTGGCCGTCATCAAGGTCGGGGCCGCCACCGAAGTGGAGCTTAAGGAGCGTAAGGCCAGAGTGGAAGACGCCCTGTCCGCCACCCGCGCTGCCGTGGAAGAGGGCATAGTGCCCGGCGGCGGCGTGGCCTTAGTACGCGCCCAGCGAGCATTGGACCCGCTCATCAAGAAGCTTGACGATGACGAGTCGGTAGGCGCAGGCATCGTCAGGAAGTCTCTGGAGTCGCCCGTGCGGCTCATCGCCTTCAACGCCGACAGGGAAGGCTCCGTCATCCTGGAGTCGGTGCGAGGCCACAAGGACGACTACGGGTTTGACGCCGAGACCGGCGAGTTTGGCCACATGTTCGAGAAGGGCATTGTGGACCCGGTCAAGGTCACGCGTTCTGCCCTTCAGAACGCCGCCAGCATCGCCGCCATGGTGCTGACCACAGAATCCATGGTTACTGAGATACCCGAGAAGGAAAAGGCCCCTGCTGCTCCTCCCATGGAGTACTAGGCCCAACCGTTTAAGAGTAGGAGAACCACAGGGGCGGTCCACTTGGGCCGCCCCTGTCCTTTTCTGAAGGTCAGCTTATCCAGGCCGTGGACGCGCCGTTGCGCTTCTCCACCTCTATTCTCACCGGGAAGGCTTCTTTCAAGTCGTCCAGGTGAGTTATCACTATGATGCGCTGAAAGTCTGGCTCGATGGCGTGGATGACGTCCAGGATGCGTTCTCGCCCCGTGGCGTCCTGGGTGCCAAAGCCTTCGTCGATGAATAGGGTGGGAAGGGGCGCGCCGCTGCGATGGGCCAGGGCTTTGGACAGGGCGATGCGCAGGGCCAGGTTTATGCGGAAGGCCTCGCCGCCGCTGAACATCTCATAGCTTCGGGGGCCCAGCTCATCGCTTATCTTTATCTCCAGGGTCTCGGTGAACTCGCCGCGGCGGGACTTAAGCTCTTGCTGGGTTTCCAGTTTAACGTTCATTCGACCGTCAGACATACGACGCAGAAGTTCGTTAGCGTACTCCTCGATATAGGGCAGCACCGTCTCGATTAGAAGAGCCTGGACGCCCTTCTTACCAAAAGCCTGGGACAGTTCACTATAGACGGACTGTTCGTCTCGTAGCCCTGCTGCCTGAGGCCGCTTGTGAGCGGCCTGCCTTTCGGCCTCTTCAACCTTGCGCAGCCTATCCTCCAGACCACCTTTGCTGGCGAGGAGGGACTGCTGCTTGCTGCGGGACTCTTGAAGCTGCGAGTCCACCGCTAGCAGCTTCTGCTTCCGACCCGCCAGTCCTGCGGCCTGAGTTCTCAGATGAGCAACCGTTTCTCCAATCTGGGACTGTTCTTTCCGTCGCTGCTCCACCAGCGACTTTGACCTCCATAGGGAGGCTTCTTCGCGGGGGAGCGCTTCTAGGGCCTCACTGAGTTTGGCGTGCTTTTGGATATAAGGTTGGTAGTCTTGGACTTGCCGGAATAGCTTGCTATGGCCTTCCGGGGAGTAAGTTAACCCAGCCACTTGGGCCTCAACGGCGGCTAGCTCCTGTCGTTGCTGTGGGGCGTGGGATTCGGAGGCTAGCTCCGCCTTGACGGTCTTGGACTCGGCGCGCAGGGTTTCGGCTTCGGCGGCGGCGTGGCTGGACTCTTGCAGCTCCTTTTCCAGGGTGGCGATTTGACGTTGGGTCTGCTGCTGGCGCTGTTTTAGAGTGGCGTCCCGCTGGGGGATCTCCCTATCCATCTTTGCCTTTTCGGCTTTGAGTTCTTTTAGCTGGGAGTCCTTTGTGCGGTAGTCCGCGAGCTTGCGGTCAATCTCTGTCTTGTAGGAGCCAATGAGGTCGCGGCAGCGGTCTTGACCGAGGGGGGTGTTGCAGAGGGGGCACTGGGCGGTTAGCGGAGACGCCTGCAGCACGTTTAGCTTGGACCGAAGCTCTTTTCCTTCGACGGCGAGGGATTCGAGTTCCGCGGCGGCCTGGCCCAAGTGGACTGCGACGGCTTGCAAGCGGGTCCGCTCCTGGGCGATGGCCGCTTCTTCGGTGCCCAGGCTATCCATAGTAGCTTTGGCCTGGATGATGCGAGCTTCAATGGCCGGGCGCGCCTGAGCTTTAGGCTCCAGCTCTCGGGTTAGACGCTGTTTCAGGAACTTCTCCCGCTCTTCCAGCCGGGCCTTGGCCTGGGCGATGGCTTGTTTAAGGGAGACGGCCTTATTGTTCAGGGTGTCGTAGTGGCGGCGGGCAGAGTCCATGGCCTCATATTGTTTAAGCAAGGACTGATATTCAGCGAAGCCGGCCTGGATGGTGTCCTGGTTTGTCACCAGGGCACGGTAGCCGGAGATTCGCGCTTCTTGCTGGCGTATCTCGGCCAGGAAGTGCTGAAGCTCGGACTGAAGGCCGGGCAAACGGGCTTCCAGGTCTTGTGCTTGACGGGCCTTTTGCTCCAGGTCCATGACTTCGCGGCGCAGGGCGTCGGCTTCAAGGGTGGCGGCGTCGATGGCGGAGGCGAGGGTTTGGAGGTCGGCGTTGACCACGGCGAGGGACTGCTGGTATTCGTCCTTGTGGGCGGCTTCCTGGGTGAGGTAGGCGAGGGCGGCCTCGATTTCGGCGGCCTGGCGGTCGTGTTCCTGGGCGCGCTGGCGGCTGCGCTCCTGCATCTCATCGAATCGGTCAAGGCCCAGGACTTTGGCGAGGACTTCCTTGCGCTCGCCGGGAGGCTTGTTGGTGAACTCGTCGGCGCGGCCCTGGATCAGGAAGGAGCTGTTGATGAAGGTCTTATAGTCCATGCCGATGAGCTGCTCTATCTTGGCCTGGGTCTGCGCGATGGAGTCGCCGGTGATAGGGGTGAAGGCGTCGCCGGCGCTGATCTGAAGCTGAAGGTCGCTTTTGCCGGAGCCTCGGCGGGCGGTGCGGCTTCGGCGGCGGATAACCTTGTAGCCGCCGCCGCGGGCCTGGAACTCCAGCTCCACCGACATGTGGTCCTGGCCGAAGTGGATAAGGTAGTCGTCAAACTTGCTGCGGGCTTCGCCCCACAACGCCCAGGTGACGGCGTCCAGGAGGGCGCTTTTGCCGTGGCCGTTGGCGCCGCTGAGGCAGGCGACGTGGATGCCGGTGAAGTCCAGCGGGGGCTGGGGGCCTTTATAAGATAAGAAGTTCTCCAGGGTGAGCTTGGTGGGGATCATGGGGATGGCCTAAGCATGGCCGTGTTATGTGCCACACGCCAGTCTATAAGCGGGATACCATCCCCTGGCCCCTTTCCCGACTGCATCGGGACTGAGTACAGCCTGCTGGAAGGGGAAGAGAAAATAAGGATCACCTCATCACCCTCCTTCGGCATACTCAGGACGGCGTCTAACTCCCTCTTCTCCTTTGCAATAGGAGAAGAGGGAGAACCTGAGGAGAGGGGTGACAGAGATATGGTCGTCGCCGGGTTCTGGCTAGCGAGGCTAGGCAGGCTGTTTTGGTAAGGGTGCATTGGGGTAATTTTAGCATTGGGCGGCGGGAGTGCCTATCTGCCTTGACCCTATTCTTGGGGGATGCCTACAATTAGCTGGCTATGTTTGATGTATTGACAGATAAACTGAATTCGGTGTTCAGGTCGCTGACCTCCAAGGGTCGGCTGACGGAGAAGGATGTGGACGAGGCGCTGCGGCATGTGCGTTTGGCCCTGCTGGAGGCGGACGTCAACTTCAAGGTGGCCAGGGACTTCGTCGCGAAGGTGAGGGAGAGGGTAGTAGGTCAGGCGGTGCTGGAGTCGCTGACGCCGGGGCAGACGGTTATCAAGATTGTGAATGAGGAGATGACGGCCATCCTGTCGGGAGGGGACCACAGGATGGGGAAGGCGTCACAGCCGCCGACGGTGCTGATGCTGGTGGGGTTGCAGGGGAGCGGGAAGACGACCACGGCGGCCAAGCTGGCGCTGCACCTGCGTCGAGGGGGGCAGTCGGCCATGCTGGTGGCGGCGGACCTGAGGAGGCCGGCGGCCATACAGCAGCTTATGGCGCTGGGGAAGCAGTTGGACGTTCCGGTATATCACGAGGAGACGTCGTCAACGCCGGTGAAGGTGGCGGAGGTGGGGGTGAAGCGGGCCAAGGAGCTGGGGCTCCACTGGGTTATCGTCGATACGGGGGGACGGCTGCATATCGATGACGAGCTGATGGGCGAGCTGGCGGAGATACGGGGCCGGGTATCGCCGACGGAGACGCTGTTGGTGGTGGACAGCATGACGGGGCAGGACGCGGTGAACGCGGCGTCGGAGTTTCACGCGCGGGTGCCGCTGACGGGCCTGATTATGACCAAGCTGGACGGGGACGCGCGAGGCGGGGCGGCCCTGTCGATAACTCGAGTCACCGGCGTGCCCATCAAGTTCATCGGCGTTGGAGAGCGGCCCGACGGGCTGGAGCCGTTCTATCCGGACAGGCTGGCGTCTCGAATCCTGGGCATGGGCGACGTGCTGACGCTCATCGAGAAGACCCAGGAGATGGTGGACGAGAAGAAGGCCAAGGAGCTGGAGAAGAAGATTCGCAAGGCGACATTTGACCTGAACGACTTCTTGGACCAGCTGCAGGCGATGAAGCGGATGGGGTCGATAACATCTTTCATGGAGATGGTGCCGGGGTTCAATCGTCTGAGCAAGAAGCTGCCGGCGAACGCTTTCGACGAGAAGCAGATAAAGAAGGTGGAGGCGATTGTCCGGTCTATGACAGGGCAGGAGCGCCGCAATCCGGATATTATCAACGGCAGCAGGCGGCGCCGGATAGCCGTGGGGAGCGGGACGCAGCCGGCGGACGTGAACCATCTTATCAACCAGTTCGGCCAGGCGCAGAGGATGATGAAGCAGCTGTCGCAGGGGAAGGGGCCAAGGCAGTTAATGCAGATGATGAAGGGTGGGGGACGGTAGGGAGGCCCACCGACCCTTTCCGCCCCTTTCTGCGACGCGGCCATTTTGTGGGAAAGCTGGCGTTGTTCTCATTCGGGATACCATCCCCTGGCCTCTTCCTGCTGACGCGTGATGGGTATTAAAAGCCTAGCTCATGAAAAACCACACGCCTTTTTGACAGTGGGGTCGGGGTTCCCCTCTGGTGCCCCTCTTCTCCTACCTTGTAGAAATTGAGGACGAAGGACGAAATCCCGACGAAGTCGGGAAGGGGGATAGGGGGTGATGAGGTGATCTTATTTATCTCTTCCCCTTCCAGCAGGCTGTACTAAGTCCCGATGCAGTCGGGAAAGGGATAAAGGGGATGGTATCCCGCTTAAGACCAGGTACGTATTGCGCATCAAACGTCTCGACGTAGGGGCAAGGTCAC
>VGZZ01000017.1 GCA_016872285.1 SAR202 cluster bacterium
CTTCGTGCTCGGCACGTCCCCCGGCGACCGCGGGTCCTCCTCCACCGCCATCCGCAGCGCCTTCGCCAGCGCCTTGAAAGTGCACTCCGCCTTGTGGTGCGCGTTCTGACCCGACAACACCTTGGCGTGAAGGTTGAACTTCCCCTCCAGCGCCATCGACTCTAGAAAGTGATGCACCATCTCCCCCGGCAGGCTCTCCGCCATCTGCCCGTCCAACTGCAAATCAACGCTGGCGTACCCCCGCCCGCTTAGGTCCACCGCCACCATCGCCAGGCTTTCGTCCAGCGGCACCAGCGCGTGCCCCATCCTCCGAATCCCCCGGCCCTCCCCCAGCGCGTCCTTAAACGCGCGGCCTAGCGCGATGCCGCAGTCCTCCACCAGGTGGTGCCACCCCACCTCCACGTCGCCCTTGGCCTGTAACGATATATCGATCAAGCTATGCCGGCTTATCTGCGACACCAGGTGGTCCAGCATCCCGTTCCCCGTGGACACCTGGTACTTCCCCTGCCCGTCCAGGTCCAGCGACAGGCTTATGCTGGTCTCGCGAGTCTTACGCTCCAGCTTGGCCGTGCGGTGCGACTTCACTTCCCCGCCACCGCCTCTCGAAGCGCCTTCACGAACCCGTCCGTCTCCCACCCCTGCCCCACGCTCACCCGCAGGCAGTCCGCCATGTCACCGTCCTGGTAGTAGCGCACGAACACGCCCTTCCTCGCCAGCGACTGGTATATCTCGACGCCCCGGCCCTTGGGCAGCCGCACCATCATGAAGTTGGCCTGCGACGGTATCGGCGTCACCCCGGGTATCTTCTTTATCAAATCGAACATCCGCTCCCGCTCTTTGATAACGGGCGTGATGCGGCTCATCAGCAGTTCCTTGTCCTCCAGCGACGCCTTCAGCGCCACCTCCGCCGCCACATTCATGTTGTACGGCGGCTTGATGGTCATCATCAGCTTGGCTATCTCCGGGTCCATGACCCCCATGCCCACCCGCAGCCCCGCCAGCCCCGCCCACTTACTGAAGGTCCTGAAAATAATCAGGTTGGGGTACTCGTCCAGTAGGCCGATGAAGCTCTGTCCGCAGTACTCGTAGTACGCCTCATCCACCACCACAATAACCCCCATCTCCAGCAGCGCCCGTATCTGCGACTCGCTGGGCGCGTTCCCCGTCGGATTGTTGGGATGCGCGATGAATATAATCTTAGTCTTCTTGTTCTTGGCTAACGCAATGGCCTCTACATCTAGCTCAAAGTTCTTGTCCCGCTTCACCGATATAACCTCTGCCGGTATCAATCGCGCCGAGAACCGATACATGCCAAAGGTCGGCACCGGCTCGATGATGTTGTCGCCTGGGCCAACGAATAATCGCATCACCAAATCGATCATCTCGTCGCTGCCGTTCCCCGCGACGATGCGCTCCTCCGGTGAGCCTGTGTACACCGCCAGCGCCTTCTTTATCTCCCGTTGCTGCGGGTCGGGGTATCGATTGTAGTTGCCGTAGCTGGCCAGTGCTTTCGCCACCTTCGGCGACGGCCCGTAGGAGTTCTCGTTGCCGTTCAGTCGAATAATCTTGTCCGGCGGTATGCCGGCGTCGGCGGCCATAGCCTCCAGCGACCGTATCCCGTCGTACCCCTTGGGCGTCTGAAGATGCGGCTGCACCATACCCTTGACGTTGACCTTTTTGTTCATGAATAATTTCTCCCTTAAGTACGCCTGGTTTCAATTGAGGTCGGAAAACGGCAAAACGAATCGTCGGCTAACAAGGATATCCCTTCTCCTCTTGTGATGGGTGTTGCTAGATGATATGTGACCAGTGTCCAGATTAGTTGCCGCTTATCATAACCGGGCCTCCCCTTTACCCCTTCTCCCCCTCGATGGGGGAGAACAGAAGAGAGGGTGAAACCCTGCCACCAACAATCCTTTATCACCTCCAGTAACCCCCTTTTCTTCTATACTCGCTATTGGAAGAACCGGTGATATCCATGCTTATGGGAGAAGGCGCGGGTCGAAGACTGGCCGTGGAGAGATGAGGGGTAAGCCCTGAAGATACACTCCATCTGGCAGACCAATCTAGCGTCACCTCCCCGTTCCTTCCCCTCTTAGATGGAAGGACTACATTTGCCATACGTTTATGAATCCTTTGCCTTGGGCGTTATTCGTCCCCTGGTATCTCTAATTCTCATCTCCATCGCCCGCGCGTGCGCCGTCAGCCCCTCCGCCCGCGCCATCCGCGCCGCCGCCTCGGCGATGCCGTCCATGTCCTCTTCTCGAAGCGCCACCACCGGCATAGTGCGCAGGAACTGCCGCACCCCCAGCGCCGACGAGAACCGCGCCGTCCCACCCGTCGGCATTACGTGGCTCGGCCCCGCAATGTAGTCCCCCGCCACCTCCGGCGACCAGTGCCCCAGGAACAGCCCGCCGGCGTTCCGCACCTTCCCCGCCCACTTCCACGGCTCCTCCACCACCAGGCACATATGCTCTGGCGCAACGTAGTTCGCCAATTCTATAGCCTCGTCTAAATCCTCCACCAGCGCCAGGCACCCGCCGTTGCTCACCGCCGACTCGGCTATCTGCCGACGCTCCAGCGACGCCGCCTGCTTCGACAGCTCCGCCTCCACCTCCGCCACCAACGCCAGCGAGTCCGTAATAAATATAGGCGACGCCATCGAGTCGTGCTCCGCCTGCGCCAGCAGGTCCGCCGCGCAGTGGTTAGCCTTTGCCGACCTGTCGGCCACTATAACGGTCTCCGTCGGTCCGTACAGCCCATCGATGCCCACGTCCCCATATACCATCTTTTTCGCCAGGGTCACAAAAATGTTCCCAGGGCCGCAGATTATGTCAACTTTCGGCACCGACGCCGTCCCGTAGGCCATGGCCCCGACCGCCTGCGCCCCCCCGATTCGAAATACCCTGTCCACCCCTGCCACCGACGACGCTGCCAGCACCACAGGGCTGGTGGTCGGGCTGCACAATATAACCTCTTTCACGCCCGCCACTCGCGCCGGCACCGCGCTCATCAACACCGTCGATGGATATGCCGCCGTCCCGCCCGGCGCGTACAGCCCCGCCCGCTCCAGCGGCACCAACCGCTCCCCCAGTCCCCGCTCTACGTCCATCCATCCCTTAGGCATGGCCGACTCGTGATAATCGCGAATCCGCTGCGCCGCCAGCCTCAGAGACGTCAGCAGTTCTTTATCCGTCTGCTCCAACGCCCATGAAATCTCGTCCTTCGATACCTCCAGCGAGTCCAGTTCAGTCTTGTCCAGCAGCCGGCTGTAGTGACGCACCGCCTCGTCCCCACCACTCCGCACGTCGTCCAGTATCCGCCGCACTGCCTCCTCCGGCCCCAACGCCTCGCCGAAGACCTCCCTGCTCCGCTCCTTCACCCTGTCAGTAATACGAGATAGGTCTAGCGTCCCTTTTCGCGCCAGGGCCTTTTTCCCCTCCTCCAGCCCTCGCACTACCCTAAGCTTCATCGAAAGTCCTGTTTCCTTGGGAGTGTCCCAAGCATGGTTTGTAAGCAAGGCCTCTTGGAATCCCCTCAGGTCCCTTCCCCCCTTGAGGGGGAAGGTTAGGATGGGGGGTCGGGGTCTTGGCGGGGACGCGTCTTTGATTAACGCCAACTTTAAGCAAGTGGTGCCTCACCCAGGTTCTCCTTGATCAGCCGCACTGACTCGCTCACGGACTTCTCGTTGAACTCCTTTATACGCTTCTTCGGCACCCGGCTATACACTCGATTCAAGTTGGTGTAGAGGCCCGATAGGAAGCTCTCCACCACCATCTGCGCCTCCTGGTCCTCTTTGTACATGCGACGCACCAGGAACGACAGCCTGCCCCACGAAAACGGCCTCCGCCCAAAATCGACTACCCACGCCCGCCACTGGGCCAGCGTTGGCGAGTCGATGAACCCGATGCTCACTCCATCATCCGACCCGTTCAGCATATCCAACACCGACTCTATACTCAGCACCTCTTCCCACGCCTGCCTGTCCAGGTCCAACTGCAGCGCCCTGTCCGAAACGTTGGCCTCGACTTCGCTGGGGAACTCCTCCCGATTTCCGAAGTGCGGCTGGTACACATGCGTAATCCACGTCTCGTCCGTCGTCAGGTGGCTGATATACCCCGCGATAAACGCGCGAGTCGCCGGGCTACGACGCATCGCCTCCTTCAGCCTCGGGTTGGCGATAAACATCCCCGCTGTGCCGTCGCCCACACCTTCCACTTCCAAAGGCGTGAAGTGCGTATAGTCGCGCTTCCATTTAGTCACCGCGCGAATGTCCGGCGTGGTGCACCCCAGCAAGAAACTCCCCTTGTGCGCCTCCACCATCGGGTCCTGCAGCGCCTCCAGAGTGCGTAACGCAAAGTTGAAATGTGTAGCTAAATTAGGCATGTTCACTTACTTCCATACCCACCATAGCACACTTCAAGCCCCCTGTCCTTTTGTAGGGGCGAGGTCGCCTCGCCCTTCTTCTCTACCCCTTCCCTCACTCGGCTGGGGAAGATTAGGAATGGGGCGCCCCTCTCAGGTCTCCTCTCCCTTGATGGGAGAGGATTTAAGGTGAGGGTGAAGCCCTGTGGACACATCACGTCCGTCAGGCGAGACCATACCCTCCATGATCTCTCACTTAGGTCCTCTTCCCTCCTGAGGTCGAGCTCCTTACCTAACATCAATCTGAGATCCCAATGCCAATCGGGAGGGAGAGTTAGACCTGTCCCGAGCCCGGTCGAAGGAGAGAGGAGTCGGGGTGGGGTAGGGCGGAAGTTGTTTTGCATCCCTACACCCCCAGCTTCCTCAGCAGCGCCTCGTACGCCGCGCACTGCTCCTTGAACATATACCCCAGCGGCGACACCGATATATCCGTCGCCCCCACGCTCCGCAGGTGGTCCGTCACCTCCAACATCCGCTCCCTGGATATCACCAGGTTCACGGTGTGCCACCCCTCGCCGTCCACATTATACACTCGCGACACCGTCGGCCCTCGAAAACCTGCCAGCTCCCGCTTCGTCAGTATCTTCGACGCCACGTCCTCCGCCGATTTCGCCCTCAAGTTAGCCGACAGCCGGTAGTACCCCCTCGATTGCAGATACCCCTCCATCATCTCCAGGATCGCTCGAGTCTGCCGCAGCGCCTGCGAGTTCTTTCGCAGCGTCGCCCGGTTCCCCACCAGGCACGCCTGCGCCGACAGCACCGTCCCGTCCTCCAACGGCCGCAGCCGGTTCTCTCGCAGCGTCTCCCCGCTGGCCGTCAGGTCGGCGATGAGGTCGGCGAAGCCCGCCGCCGGCGCCGCCTCGATGGCCCCGCTGGTCATGATAAGGTTGAAGTGGTTGATGCCGTGTTCCAGCAAGAACCGCCTCACCAGCCGATGAAATTTAGTCGCGATTCTCAATGGCCGGCCCTGCTGCCGAAACTCCAGCGCCACGTCCGCCAGATCGCTCATCGATGTCACGTCCAGCCATGCGTTGGGCACCGCCAGCACCAGGTCACACTGCCCGAACCCTAGGTCCTCCATAATCAGGATGGCGTCCCCGCCCTCCCGATGGTACTCCAAATACCTGTCCAGCCCCGTAATACCCAGGTCAGCGCTGGCCTCCTCAATTTTCGACGTCACGTCCGCCGCCCGCTGGAACAGCACCGTCGCGCCCTTTATCGTTGGAATAAAACCTGTATATCTACGCGAGCTTGGCCGCTTCACCGACAGGCTGCACGCCTTCATAAAATCGCGCGATGGCTCGTCCAGCGCGCCGTCGCTGGGCAGGATAAGCCGCAATCCGTTGCTTCCGTTATAGCTCATGCCCCCGACCCCGCCTTTGATTCTATTCGTTGCACAATGTTCCAGGCAGCGCCCGCAAATAAGGCCAGCGTCGGAGCCCCCTCTGGTCCCTTCCCTCCTTGAACGGCTTGTGCTAATTGAGGTGTGATGTATATCCAAGGGTTGCCTAGCACCGAGGAACTTCCTTCTCCCCTTGTGAGAGAAGGCGCAGGATGAGGGGTGAAACCCTGGAAGTACAATGCTTTATCAATGCCACTTGCCACCCTGCCTTCCTCCCTTCTCCTGCAATAAGCGGGGGAGGGACAAAGGATAGGGGTCCTCCCTTCCGTCTGGTCCTCTCCCCCCTTGAGGGGGAGAGTTAGAGAGAGTGGTCGGGGTGGAGTAGCGATGGGGCTTTGATTCATACCCCAGCCCTCTCCAGCACCCTGTCCAGCGTGTAGGCAAACCCCAGCGCCGCCAGGTCCCGACTGCCACCCATCGCCCTCGCCAGCCCGTCGTACCGCCCGCCTCCGCCCAAAGAGGCTTCGCCCTTCGAGTCCATAATCTCAAATACAATCCCCGTGTAATACGCGATACCCCGCGCCAGACCTAAATCAAGCGTAACCTCGGCGCCACCCAGCTCCTCCTTCTCCACCAGCGACATCACCAACTCCAGCCGCTCCACCGATTCCATCGGCAGCTTGTTTGACGAAAACAGCACCCTGGCCTGCTTCAACGCCTTCCCCGGCTCCCCTCGAATCCCCGCCAGCTTCGACGAAAGCTCCAACGCCTTCTCCAGCCGCTTCGGGTCCTCCCCTCCTTGCAGCTTCCGCATCAGCCGCTCCGATATCTCGTCCGGCTGCCGCTGCCCCAGCGCCCCCGGTTCCTCCCGCTGTAGCAGGCTGCTGATCAACGCCTTAGACGGCGCTTCCGACAGTCCCTCGGGGAGCGGGCCGAGCGCAGCGAGTCCTGAGCGAAGTCCGTACTCGGACGTAGTCGAAGGATCTAATTCCTTTAACACCGTCTTACCGTTCCCCAACAACCGAAATCTCCTCGCCCGCTCCATCGCCGCCTCCAGCCCCTTGCCGCCCTCCCTAAGCAGCCCCACCTGGCTCAATACAAATACTCGCGCCCGCTCGCTCAACTTCTGGCTCTCCAGCAGCGCGTTGAATAACGACAGGTCCCCCAATACCAGCCGCACCTTCCCCACGCCCATCGACGCCAGCCCTTGGCACGCCAGCCCCAGCACCTCGCTGTCCGCCTCCGGCTCCCCTGACCCGATAAGCTCCACCCCTGCCTGGTTGAACTGTCGATATGCCTTCGAATCGTCGCTGTATCGAAACACCGGCCCAGCGTACTGCACCCGCACCGGCAGCTTCGGCATTCGCTCCCTCTCAATGAGCGAACGCACTATCGACGACGTGTACTCCGGCCGCAGGCTGACCTGGTTGCCCCCCGGGTCCGTAAACGAGTACATCTGCGACGCCATCTCCCCGCCGCCCTTCCTAAAGAACAGCTCCGTCGGCTCCAAAATGGGCGTCTCCATCAGCGCGTACCCGCGCTTGGCAAAAAGGCGTGTCAGCTTGGCCTGGGCCTCATTCAGCGCCGCCCACGACTCCTGCGGCATGTCCCGCATCCCAGGCAGTTTCCGTAATTTTTCCATGGCTTGAAGTGTAGATTGTACATCCGTACGCAATCACGCTTCAACCAAAGAATCTGCGAACTCATCCCCCCAGGTTGATGGAGACATGTGATGCCGTATATTATTATGCATATCCAGTATGTATAAATGAGGTGCTATCGTGAGGCGCACCGTTGTGATTGACGATAAGCTGCTTGATGAGGCGCGACGGGTTCTGGGTACCAGAGGCATCCGCGAGACCATCGAGGTCGGACTTAGACAAGCCATCCGTCGCCAGCGCCTGGAAGAGCTGCGCCGCTCGTTGGGTAAGGTGGAGCTGGACCTGACCTCCGAAGAACTGGCGAGGCTAAGGGATGAACGCTGAGCGCTACCTGGTGGACACATCTGTGTGGCTAGAGGTGCTGCCGCCCGACAGGGGAACTGGCGCCCTTCGACAGCGAATCGATGAACTCCTGGCGGCAGACCGCGTGGCGACGACGGGCATGATTAGGCTGGAGCTCCTGGGAGGCGCGCGAACCCAAGAGGAATGGCGGCGTCTGCGTGACCTCCTCTCAGCCCTTCACCTCTTACCTGTGGATGAGGACCACTGGGATGAGGCGTCCCAATTGGGTTTCCGACTCCGAAGGCAAGGAATTGCTGTTCCTTTTACTGACCTGCTCGTTGGAGCAGTCGCCATGCGGGACGGGGCCGTAGTGCTTCATCGCGACCGCCACTTCGATCTAATGGCGGCGCATGTCTCCTTAAAGGTGGAAAGCCGGGTTACGATGTGAGATGTGCTCAGGGCTAGGCAGATAACACCTTCGCCAGGTGGCGGTCATGCTCTGCTGCCAAATCCCTGTAACCTGAATGAGACCGCCCAGCCTCCGCCATAGCTCGGCGTTGCTTCTGCTCCTCATCCACAGCGCCGCCACTTTTGATGACATAGTCGGCGCCCTCCCTGATGAACTCCGTTACCGAGACCCCCCGCCTACGGGCAGCTCTTTCAGTTGCTGCATCTGCGATTCGGTAAGCTATACCTGTGTACGGATCATAATATACCCCTGGATATCGATGTTATCACTTTTTACCATAATGATGTCACTTAGTGCGCCGTCACGCTTCAACCAAAAGCGGCCCGCAGAAGGGCCAAGTGAATCGATTCTTGTCCGCGGTAACATATCTAACTTTATTCCAGCCTTAGAAACCCCATTGCTCAGCGGGCTTCGGCAGTCCGCAGGTTTAGGTCGGCCTATCCAGGGCCGACCTCGACCCTGATTTCGATCCGCACCCGTCCGGCTACGGGGTTAGCGTTGCGAGGCCCCGTACACGTACCGCAAGAATAATCGTCGACCACCGCAGTTCCACGAGGGACCACATCACTTGTACCGGTCGCCCGAACGCTCGGGGCGCAGCCCTGTTGTCTAATGACAATACGCGATTCCGACGACTGTGTAGCAATGCTACATCCTATAGTAAATGGGGTGCCAAAGGTTTGGGGGCTGACAAAGACCTCAAGTCCCAGCGAGAACAGTTCCGCCCGGTTGGCATCCATATCGGAATCGAGGACGAATCGCCATGTTGTTGAATTCGTTCTCTCGCTAGTAAGGCTCCCTTGGATGGCGCATGTTGTTCCGCCTGCTTGGAGCGTCTCTTCGATCTGGTCAATGGTGGGAGATGAAGGAACTGCTGATGCGACTTGGGTGGCCCTGTTAGTGATCTGTCGGCTCGTGCCAGAGCATCCCAATGTGAGCCGTACCTGGCTTATTTGCCCGGCAGTTGAAGTTGCCGTCGGCGTAGCCGTTGGCGTCGGCGTCGCGCTCTGCCTTCGCTCGCAAATGCTTCGCAGCAACAAATCAACTATCCCCGCACACGGACCCGGCCCCTCCACCTTGATCGATACCTCCCGGCACACGAAGTCGCCCCTTAGGTCCACCGCGCAGACCACGAACCGATAGGTCTTCCCCGCTGTACTCTTGTGAGGCGTGCCCGTCAGTTGTCCGTCCTTCCCGAGATACATACCGAACGGGGGGAATCCGCCCACGGTGCCCAGTTGGAAGTGGTAGGGAGGACTTCCTCCCGACGGGTTCCGAGCGGTTGTGCCGGGCGGCGGACACTGGGTAGTGAAACCAATTGTCGGAGGGTCGCAGAAGGAGAAGGGCGGCAGGTTATAAGGTTTACCAGCGACTGCAGGTACCAGCGTCGCAGGCGTGTTGAACTGGAACTTGGGTGTGCCTGTAGTCACAGTCATCGTCGGCCCCGGCGGCGCATTCTGGTCAATTATGGCAACTTGAAGCTCGGCCAGCCCAGTCAAAACCTCGAGGACGTCGTCATCTTCCACCTTGCCAGGGTCGAATTGTACGAAAAAGTGGATCAGTACGGTTCGATACGCAATGGATAATTCTACCTGTCGCCCACTTCCATCACTATAGGTCTGGCCACAGGCGCGGGCCGCCTCTCCCACCGTCCGCGATAGCGAAAGTTGCTTCACCTTATCCAGGGAGGACCCTGTGCAACCCCGTTTCACTAGATCCAGCGCCGCTTTCGCTGGTTCATCACGTGTTTCATAGGTAAAGACAGTCAGACTGAAAGTCCTATACCCGTCGGAACCGGAATTTCTCAGTTGGCGGATAAAGCCGCCTGCTGCAAATGTCTCATCCTCAACTGTAAGCGTGTAGCCGGGTAGGGGAAACTGCTCGAACGTCATTAGCAGTTCGCCGGACGGCTTGATGATGGGATTTATTTTGGGCGTCGGCGTTGGCTCTGGCGTCGCCGTCGGCGTAGGCACTCGTGTGGGTGTCGCCGTTACCGTGACTTTAGGCGTCGGCGTGGCCGTGCTGCTCACAGGACGGGTCGTCGGCGTCGGGGTGGCCTGCAGTTGCTGAAGGATATCCTGGTTAAGCGCGGCGGCTGTCTTCCCCCCCATCGGGGCAATCGAAACTGGCCGAGGCGAAAATCACTGTCGATGGATCGTTTAGATCATGCCTTGTGACAAACAGGTCCCCATGCAGCGATTCCACGTGCGCTTCAGCAACTCTCTCCCAGATCCCACTCCATTCCGTTCTGTCGGGCTCGCCCATTCCCCTCGCTAAGGGCCGGCCTGGACGACCTCTCGATGTATCTAGAGTTAATTGCCGCCATTCCTTCGCCGCGACTCCATCAAACTCAAACTCGTCATCTCCGCCATTAAGGCGGAAATATATGTTGACTCCCTGGCCGACCTCGCTGGCCGTAGCCATGCCGCCCGCGGCAACCCTGATTGTAGTGGATTTCTCGCCCTCGTACGTTAGCGTACAGGCGGCTATCTCAACAGATGCGTAACGCCGCACCAGTTGAAAGTCCGTTGTAGCGGTTGGGGTCGACTGCGGCGCGGCCGACTGGCAGGCAGCCGCCACCACAATTAAGACCAGCAGCATACCAACCCACGAAAACATTGTCCGATGTTACCACACCTTGCTAGTAACCCGCTTTGCAGCCTCTTAATTATTCTCTCTCCCCTTGCCCCCTCCCCTCCCTTCCCCGATAATGGCCCCACCCAAGACCCCTCCCCAACAACCACCCAGGAGGCCCCCATGACCAGCAAGCGCAACCAGCAGATCATCGCCGACGCCAAGGACCACCTCTGGCTCGGCCACATGCAAGTCCGCGACCACGACGACCCTACCCCCATGGGCATCATGGCCAAAGGCGAGGGCTGTTATATCATCGATGCCGACGGCAAGCGCTACCTGGACGTCACCGGCGGCTCCCACTGCTGCGGCATCGGCCACGGGCGAAAAGAGATCGCTGACGCCGTCTATAAGCAAATGCTTAATCTCGAGTTCGCCAGCTCCGGCATCCTCCCCTTCGTCAGCGAGGCCACCGCCAAGCTCTCCAAAAAAATCGCCGACCTGGCCCCCGGCGACCTTCAAAAGGTCTATTACACCCTCTCCGGCTCGGAAGCCGTGGAAGCCTCCCTGAAAATCGTGCGGCAGTACCACGCCCAGAACGGCAGCCCCAAAAAGTACAAAGTCCTCTACCGAGACTACTCCCACCACGGCTACACCTGGGGCGCCATGAGCGTCAGCGGCGACCCCGCCATCCGCTCCAACGTCTTCGAGCCGACTATCCCCATGGGCGTCGTCGTCCCCGAAGGCAACCCCTATCGATGCCTCTACTGCACCGGCAAGTGCAACATGGGCTGCTTCAAGGCCATCGAAAAGACTGTTAAGTACGAAGACCCCGCCTCCATAGCTGCCTTCATCGTCGAGCCCATCGCCAAGGGCGCCCTCATCCCCCGCGACGACTTCTGGCCCTCCGTCCGCGAACTCTGCGACAAGAACGATATCCTCCTCATCACCGATGAGGTGGTCACCGCCTTTGGCCGCACCGGCGCCTGGTTCGGCGGCGACCACTGGGGCCTCATCCCCGACCTCATGGTCCTGGGCAAGACCCTGGGCGGCGGCTACCAGCCCGTCGGCGCCGTAGTCACCACCATGGACGTCTATGAACGCTTCCTCGGCAGCCCCGACAAGACATTAGTCCAGGCCCACACCCTCGGCGGCCACCCCGTCGTCTCCACCGCCGCCCTTACCAACCTGGAAATCATTGAGCGCGAAAATCTAGTCGAGCGCGCCGCCAAGATGGGGCCTTATCTAAAGACCCAGCTGGAGACCCTCAAAGAACACCCCGTCGTCGGCGAGGTTACATCCATCGGCCTGCTGGCCGGCATCCAGCTGGTGAAGGACAAGAAGACCCGGGAACCCCTGGGCGGCAAAGAGGTGGGCAAAAAGCTCACTCGATTTATGGTCGACCAGGGCCTCTACCAGCGATGCGGCGGCTCCGTCCTCTTTATCCACCCGCCCCTCACCATCACCAAAGAGGACATCGACTTCATGGTCGCCGCCTTCGACAAGACCCTCACCTACGCCGAGCGTGAGCTTATCTAGTCTAGGACTAGTTGCTCTTTCCGACGCTCTCCCGGCTCCCTTCCCCCTTGAGATGCCGCTTGTCATGGCTCGGCCCTTCTTTTACCCTTTCTCCCCCTTGATGGGGGAGAATAGAAGAGAGGGTGAAACCCTAGCGCCACGACCCTTTATCACTTCTAGTAGCCTCTGTTTTCTTCTCCCCTTAATACTGGGAGAATCAGCACCAGGCATTTGTGGGGATTAAGGTGAGGTCTCTATCCCCAGAGTTACCTGTTCTCCGCCAGCGCCGCGTCCAGCTCCTGGAACATCGCTATCAACGCGCCGTCCGAAAGGCGGGCAAGGTCCGGGCCGGTATCAAACTTGGTCGGGCCGCCCGGGGCGTTATTCTCCGCCCACTGGTGCTGCGGCCCCTCGTTCAAATACTCGTCAATGTCCTCCAGCCCGGCCCCCATCCTCTCCACCGTCAGACCGTCCGTCCAGTAACGCCACCTGTACAGAGGCTTGGGAACTATCGTCGAGGCGGTCCCATCCTCCAGCGAATCATAATAGGAGCGTAGAATAGTCAGGACCGCCTCTAACTCCTTTGTCTGAACGTCAATCTCCGCCGAGTAGACTTCCATCTTCCACCCCCTTAGATTCTTCTTATCCG
Source organism: SAR202 cluster bacterium (assembly GCA_016872285.1). Classification (NCBI taxonomy): domain Bacteria; kingdom Bacillati; phylum Chloroflexota; class Dehalococcoidia; species SAR202 cluster bacterium. Next base: position 12,921 of record VGZZ01000017.1, read on the forward strand.
CCTCACTACTTCTCTCTTCTGTTCGGGGCGGACCTCGTCCGGCGCGTACCTTCGAGTTGGCTGAGCATCCGGCTTCGTCTCTGGCGTCGTCCTAACTGGGGTCATCGGATTGGCTGGCATAAGTAACCTCCATGGCTTCAGGGAGGCCTAGTTGTGGTATGTCCTTCACGTGTGTCGCTAGATTGAACTCCAGAATCGCGTTGTAAAGTTTCGACTTGATCGAAAACCCTTCCGCCACCTCTGATTTCCCAACCCGGTCAAAGATGCTGATAACTTCTCTAAACAGCCAGCAGTCTTTGTGGGTCAGCGCAAGCTCAATCGGTTTATCTTCTTTGGCCGAGATCAGAGCATGTCCAATCTGCAGGGCCATCTTTACCAGGTCGTCATCTGTTATGGGTGGAACGCCGAGTACTGTGCGGGGGGCGTTATAGGAAATGACTCTCTCTAAAAGCAACAACTCGTTAATGCTGAACTGAATTGTTTTGGTATCCATCCTGGGTACCTGCCTTTGTCGTTAGCTGTTAATCAGTCCTCACCTGAAACCTTTTAGAATTCACTTTGCGAGTAGGCTGTGCTGCCTTGGGGGTATAAATTTATTAAAGCACCCAAATACTAGGTTTGCCAGTAAAAAATCCTTAAAACTGCCTGGTAGGGCAAAAATTAGGTCATACAGACTAAGAAACTTATGAGGTGCGGATGACTATTTAGGATGTGCTGCTTCTAGTCCCATTGGTTTTCGGCAGAGGAAATCGTGCCTGACCGTGCCTTCTATACCCTCGCCAAGCCCTTTCTCCGCCGCCTCCCAACCCCACAACCCTCAGAACGGCGCCGTCTCTCCCCTCAACTCCTTCAGTTTTATCAACGCCTTCCGCGTGTCGCTGGCCACCCGCGCCGGGTCCCAGTACTGCATTCGATGCTTAAATAGCCAGTACGTGAACTCTTTCATCTGTGTCAGGCTGAAGGACACCCGCGACGCATGTCCCTTCTCCTTCCGAAACCGCCGCATCAAGCTATCCCTGGAGTCCGCATACAACCGCTGGAACGGTTCCTCCCCCAGGTCGTCCCCCACCACCCGCCCTGACCCCCGCATCTCCTTCCGCACCTCCTCCTCCACCGCCTGCTGAAGCGCCTCCTCCACCACCACACCGTACCAGTAATTCAGCGCCCCCCGGTACTTGTTGTATCCCAGGATGCGGCGCATCTCCTTCTCACTGGTCCCCATTGGCAGCCGCCCGCGAAACAGCAGCTCCTCCACCGCCTCCTGAGGCGCCAGCCCGTTCACTCCGTCCAGCAAACGCTCCGCCAGAAGCAGCCAGTCGAAGGCCTCCTCCGCTATCACATATCGATATATCCGCCCCTCCCGCTCTTCCTCCGGTGTCGTCCACATTCCCATCGACTCCAGCAGCGCCTCATGCCACGGCCGCCCCATCCGAAGCTCATTCTTGAAATGCGACAACGCCGGCGCCTCCACGGTCGCCAGCGCCTCCATCGAATTTGTTACCGCGGCGTAGGTCTGGTTCTCCATAAGCCCTAATTTTACCAGTTACTGCTTCCCCAAGTTGATCGAGACGATGTTGTGCCAAAGCTGCTGAACTGCCTCAGTCCAATGTAAGAAACCGCCCCGACGCAATCGGTGGTGGTGAGTCGGGGGGTTTCCCTCTGGTTCCCCTTCTTCTCCTATTGCAAAGGTGAAGAAGGGGCTAGAGCCTGCCCTGAGCTTGTCGAAGGGGGATGATGAGGTGACCCTACTAATTCTTCCCCTTCCAGCAGGCTGTACTCAGTCCCGATGCAGTCGGGAAAGGGGCCAGGGGATGGTATACCGCTTAAGCATTGGCGACATCTTGTGGCTTAGGAGCCGCCCTAACCGCCCAGCCTCTGGTTAAACACCCTCATCCTCTCCGGCTTCGGCGTCTTGATAAACGCCATGAAATCTTCCAGCGGCAGCGTGTTCAAAATATGCCGCGCCTCGCACCACCACCGGCGCGCCACCGCCACGCCGTACCGCAGCTTCTCCAGGCTTCCCGTCGAATGCGAGTCCGTGCTGATGACCAGCGGCGCCCCCAACTCTTTCGCCCGCATCACATGCGTGTCGTTCAAGTCCAGCCGCTCCGGCGACGCGTTTATCTCCATGGCCGTCCCCGTCTCCACCGCCGCCCTGAACAACGCCTCCATGTCCGCCTGCACCGGCTCCCTGCTCCCCAGCAATCGAGTCGTCGGATGGCCTATGACCGTCACGTGCGGGTTGCGCATGGCCTTGATAATGCGCTCCGTCATCTTCTCAGACGACTGCCCCATAGCTGAATGCACCGATGCCACCACCACGTCCAACTCCGCCAGCACCTCGTCTGGGTAGTCCAACGTCCCGTCGGCCCTGATGTCCACCTCCGACCCGCACAGCACCTTCATCGCCATCCCTCTCATCGACCGCAGTATCCCTATCTGCGACCTCAGCCGCTCCTCCGTCAGCCCATTGGCGATGCCTCTCCCCGATGAGTGGTCCGTCAGCGCCACGTATTGATATCCCGCTTCCTCCGCCGCCTCCAGCATCACTTCAATCGGCGCGCGGCCGTCGCTCCAATCGCTGTGCATGTGCAGGTCCCCCCGAATGTCCCCCACCTCCACCAGTCGAGGCAGCGCGTGACGCCGCGCCAGTTCAATCTCTCCCCTCGCATGTCGAATCTCTGGCGTCGGCGTGTCCATCCCCAGCCGGCGATAGAACGCCTCCTCCTCGGTGAATTTCTCCATCCTCCCCGTTTTCATATCCGTAATACCGTACTCGCTCAAAGACAGGCCCATGCTGTTGGCGTAGTCCCTCAACTGAATATTGTGCTGCCTGTCCCCCGTGAAGTGCTGCAGCATCGCCCCAAAGGACTCTTTGTCGATAATCCGAAGGTCCACTTGCAGGCCGTTGTCCAGTATCACGCTGGTCTTCTTGACACCCTTGCCCAGCACTCGTGTCACGTACGGCAGGCCCACAAAGGCCTTCACCGCCTGCTCCGGGTCATCGGTAGTAGCCATCATGTCGATGTCCCCCACCGTCTCCTGCCACCGCCGCACGCTGCCGCCCGGCGTTATCTTCTCCAGGGCCGGGCATCGTTCCCGCAAGTCGGCCATAATACGCTCTACCACAGGCATCGCCCGCCCCAGCGGGATGCGTCTATCCTTGGTGCGAAGCGTGCGAATGTTCCGCAGTATGTTCTCCGCCGTCTTCTCGCCCATCCGGGGCAGTTTCTGCAGCCTCCCATCCGCGATGGCCTTCTCCACCCCCTCCACCGTCGATACCCCCGCCTCCCTCGCGATGAGCATCGCCGTCTTGGGCCCAATGCCCGGAACGTTCATCAACTGCAGCACCCCGTCCGGCATCTCCGCCTTCAGCTTTTCCAGCGCTGACACCCGCCCGGTAGTGACGTACTCGTGTATCTTCCCCCGAATCGCCTCCCCAATCCCAGGCAGCCCCTTCAGCTCCTCCCCCGCCGCCACCGCCTCCTCCAGCGACCCCGGCAGCCCTTCGATGACGCGCGCCGCCCTCTGGTAAGCCCGAATCTTGAAAATACTGTCGCCTTTGGCTTCCAGCAGCCCCGCCATCTCATCAAAGACCCCGGCTATCTCCTGATTAGATACACCTTTGGTCTTCACTGGCTCAACTCTCCTACATGTCCGGTGCTAGCTGAGGTCTGATTTTCATGAACGGGATCAGCAGCGCTAAGAAAACTATATCTCCGCTCGAAAGCCGGGTGCTAACCGAGGGTTGAAGTCTATGATAGGGCTGACCGCCTCCGAGAAAATCCCTTCTCCCCTGGAGCCTGCCCTGAGCCTGGTCGAAGGGCCGAAGGAATAAGGGGTGAAACCCTGGCACTACAAGACACACATTAGAGCCACCTGCCATCGTCGTTTCATCCCCAATTGGTATAAGGGCAAGCGACCGAACCAGCCCTCTCTAGGCCGCTCCATGGCAGCGCTTGTACTTCTTGCCGCTGCCGCAATAGCACGGGTCGTTCCGCCCTATCTTCGTCGCCGTCACCGCCACCGACTCCTTCCGCGCCATCGCTGCCATAGGGCTTTGCTGCGGACGGCTTCCGCCCTGAAGCCTCTTCGCCTTCGACTCGCCGTCCGCCAGGGGCGCGCCCTGAGCCTTCCCGTCCGTCTCCTCCGTTTCCTCCGGGCCCGGAGCCTGCTTCAAATACACTCGATAGATGCTGTGCACCACGTCATGCCGCATCCTGGATAGCAGCTCGTCGTACATCTTCCGACCCTCAGTCCTGTACACCGTCAGCGGGTCCCGCTGCGCATAAGCCTGGAGGCCTACGCCCTGCCGCAGCCGCTCCATGTTGGTCAAATGCTGCACCCAGTGCAGGTCCAGAGACCTCAGCATCACCAGCCGCTCCAGCACCCGCATAGACTCCGCCCCCTGCTCCTGCTCCCGCTGGGCGTACATTGCCTCACTATGCGCCCACAGCTTATCTTTAATCTCCTGCGGGCTGAGCCGCGTCACCTGCTCCTTGGTCGAAAGGTCCTGCGGCGGCGGCATTATGCCGTTGATCTCCTGGATGAACCCCTCCGCGTTCCAGTCCTCCGGCTCATTGGCCGACAGGTGACTGCTCACCAGCTCCTCAATGGCGTCCTTGACCATAGTCATCACCGCTTCACGAAAGTCCGTGCCGCCCAATATCTTCTTCCGTTCGGCGTAAATATGGGCGCGCTGCTGATTTAGGACGTCATCATATTCCAGCAGGTGCTTCCGTATCTCGAAATGGTATCCCTCCACCTTGCTCTGCGCGCTGCCAATGAGCTTGCCGATCATGCCGCTCTCCAGCGGGTCGTCCGGGCTTATCCCCGCCCACTTGGAGACGCTCTGCATCATATTCTTCGCCCGTTCGCCCCCGAACCGGCGGATTATCTCGTCCTCCATCGACGCGTAGAACTGGGTGGAGCCCTGATCCCCCTGGCGTCCCGACCGTCCCCTTAGCTGGTTGTCGATGCGCCGCGCTTCGTGGTGCTCCGTCCCCACCACATGAAGCCCCCCCATCTCCACAATCCTTTTGTGGTCCTGTTCCCACTGCTCCTTCGTCATATCCGGGACCGCCGATAGGTTCCCCCCCAGGATAATGTCGGTGCCCCGGCCTGCCATGTTAGTGGACACCGTCACCGTGCCGGGGCGGCCCGCCTGCGCCACTATCTGCGCCTCCCGCTCGTGGTTCTTGGCGTTCAGCACCTCGTGCTTGATGCCCTTGCGCCGTAGCAGCTCGCTCAGCCGCTCCGACTTCTCCACCGACGTAGTCCCCACCAGTACCGGCCTCCCCTGCTTGTGCATCTCCTCAATCTCGCCCACGACTGCTTTCCACTTGGCCTGCTCCGTCTGGAAGATCAGGTCAGAGCTGTCCTTGCGAATCATCGGCACGTTGGTGGGAATCGGCACTACGTCCAGGCGGTATATCTTCAGGAACTCCTCCGCCTCTGTGAGGGCCGTTCCCGTCATGCCCGCCAGTTTCTTGTACATGCGAAAATAGTTCTGCAGCGTTATGGTGGCGTAGGTCACGCTCTCCCGCTGCACCTTCAGCCCCTCCTTCGCCTCCACCGCCTGGTGCAGCCCATCCGACCAGCGCCGCCCCGGCTGCAACCGTCCCGTGAACTCGTCGACTATGATTACCTCGCCGTCCTTCACCACGTACTCGCGGTCCTTCAGATACGTAACATGGACCTTGACCGCGTTCTCCAGGTACTGCACCAGATGGAAGTTCTCCGGCGCGTACAGGTTCTCCACCTTCAGCCACCCCTCCAGCTTATCGACTCCCTCCTCGGTAATCGATATCGCCCGCGTTTTCTCATCGATGGTGAAATCGTCTTCGTGCTTCAGCCTCGGCGCCAGCTGGGCCATAGTGTAATAAAGCTGCACCGGCTCCTGGGCCGGGCCGCTGATAATAAGCGGCGTCCGCGCCTCATCGACCAGGATGTTGTCCACCTCGTCGACGATGGCGTAGTTCAGCTCCGCCTGCACCTGCCGGCTCAAGTCCAGCGCCATGTTGTCTCGCAGATAGTCGAAGCCGAACTCGTTGTTGGTGCCGTAGGTGATGTCCGCCCGGTAGGCCTCGTGTCTGGTCACCGGCCTCAAGCTGAGATAGCTCGGATTGCCGTCCTTTACCGACGGGTCGTACATAAACGACGAATCGTGCTGCAAGCACCCCACTGATATGCCCAGCATGTGATAAATAGGTCCCATCCAAACAGGGTCGCGGCGGGCCAGGTAGTCGTTCACCGTCACTACGTGGACGCCCTTCCCCATCAGCGCATTCAGATAGCTGGGCAGCGTCGCCACCAGCGTTTTCCCCTCACCCGTTTTCATCTCTGCGATGTTCCCACTGTGCAGCACCGCCCCGCCGATAAGCTGCACGTCGTAGTGGCGCTGGCCTATGGTACGCTTCGCCGCCTCGCGAACGGCGGCAAAGGCATCGTGCATAATATCTTCTAAATCGTGGCCCTGAGTGAGACGCTTCTTGAACCATTCCGTCTTGCCCCTGAGCTCCTCGCTCGTCAGCTTCTCGTACTCAGGCTCCAGGTCGTTGATGCGCTGTACCAGGCCCTTGTATTTCTTGACTATGCGGTCCTGGGGCGTCCCCATGACCTTTTCTAGAATTTTAACCATGGTCTCCTATGGGTCCTATCGGCTTGGAGGTGCGGCAAGCTGGTTTTGAATCAAGGCCCTATCCCTGTCCCCTGTCTGGTTCTCTCCCCCCTTGAGGCCTGTCCTGAGCCTGGTCGAAGGAGGGAGAGCTAGAGCGGGGGGGTCGGGGTAGGGCGGGGAGTTGCTGCCACCATCTCCAAGCACTAGTTTTTCCTACTGGAACAGAGCGCCCACTGACTCCCCTCTATGTATCCGGCTGATGGCCTCCCCCAAAAGGGGCGCCACCGACAGGACAGTTATCTTCCCGTTCCGCCGCTTGTTGTCCAGAGGCACCGTGTCCGTCACCACAAATTCACGTATCTCGCTCTTTACGATTCTATCAGTCGCCGGCCCCGAAAATATGGGGTGCGTCACGCACGAGTATATCTCCTTGGCGCCCCGGGCCTTCAGCGCCTCCACCGCCGCCAGCGTTGATCCCCCCGTGTCTATCTCATCGTCGAAAGTTATCACGTTCTTATTCTTCACATCGCCGATGACGTTCAGGCTCTGCGCCATCGAATTATTCCCGTCCCGCCGCTTTTCGATGATCGCCAGCGGGCAGCCCAGCCGCTCCGCCACGTCCCGCGCCCTCTTGCTTATGCCGATGTCTATGGCCACCACCACCAGGTCTTCGATAGCTTTATCCCTGAAATAGCTCACCAGCAGCGGCAGGGCCGTCAGTTCGTCCACCGGTATGTTAAAGAACCCCTGTATCTGGCCGGCGTGCAGGTCCACCGTCAAAAGCCGGTCCGCCCCCGCCGCCGTCAGCAAGTCCGCCACCAGCCTTGCCGTTATAGGTACACGGGGCTGGTCTTTCTTGTCCGTTCGCGAATACCCGTAGTACGGCACCACCGCCGTTATTCGCCCCGCCGACGCCCGCTTCGCGGCGTCGATCATTATCAGCAGCTCCATTATGTGGTCGTTCACGGGAGTGCATGTTGGCTGCACTATAAATACGTCCCGTTCCCTAATATTGTTCAGTATCTTAACGAAGGTGTTGTCGTTCGTGAACTTGAACACCTCCGCCTGGCCCTGGGGTATGCCCAGGTAGCGGCAGATGTTTCTCGACAGCTCCGGGTGGGCGTTCCCGCTCAGTACACAAAGCTCTTCGCTTAAAGAAACCATTAAGCTAATCCCCCGTTAGCTCGCAATTTAGATATAAACTCCCCTTATCCAAATGTGCCGTACCCATTGGGATTATACACTGGCGCGGATACCGTGGGGTAGTCCAAAGCTGTAGTCGCTAGAATGCCTTCCGCGTCGATATCATCATGGTCTCCCTGTGCAGCCCCTCATGGAGAAGTTACAATTTATTTATCAGCTTTCTCATGTGTCATGCGGAGTGGATGGGATTTAGAGGGGGTTATACACATGCAAAGTTCCGAAGGTCTATCGCCGTCAGCCCGTGAATCATTGCAAAGCCGTCTCGAAGCTCAGCGTCAAGAACTTGAGCGGCAGGCGGAATCCCATACCCGCGCCAACCCTCCAGACCAGCGCCTTCGCGACGTCAACGCCGCCCTCAAGCGCCTGGAAGTCGGCACCTACGGCGTGTGCTTCGACTGCGCAAAGCCTATCCCCCAACCCACCCTCGATGCTGACCCCCTGGCCATCCGTGACACCGAATGCCTGCAAGCCTATGAGGCCATTGGAAAGGACCAGGCCGCCGGCGCTATCGTTTCGCCTGCACGGCCTGGTCTGTAAACGCAAGCTAGGGTCTGCTGGCTGCCGCCTCCTTGGCAAACTGTAGCGCGACGTAGTCCGCCAGGTTAACCTTGCTCAAATCCGGAGGTGTCTGGCTCTCCGGAAACAGCTTGTGTGCAATCTCAATGCCCTCCACGGAGACCTCCGGCGTCTGAGGCACGGCTGGCTCATAGATGGCGACGATAGTCTCCACCAGTTGCCGGTCACGGCCAGGGACGGCCTGCAGAACAGCCTCCACCGCCGCCTTCTGGTCTGAGTGCGCCAGCCGCTGCGCCCGCAGAATCGCCCTCGTCATAGCCGCCAGGGCCTCAGGCTTGGCTCCGACATAATTTCGAGTAGTGACCATCGAATGTATCTGCCGGCCTGATATTTCCGGGACCTCTCCCTTGGACTGATTAACTAGGATCACCGCGTCCTGCTGCACCAACGCCTTCTCCAAAAATGGCGTGTGAGCGTACAAGGCGTCCACCCGTTTATCCCCAAACGCCTGGTTCTGCTCCTCGCCATGAATGACCACCATCTCAATGTCCTTGTCCACATCCAGCCCCACCGACGCAAATAGCGCCCGCAGTCTGGTCGGCGGTCCGGGCGCTACACGCACCTTCAGCCCCTTGATCCCCTGCAGCCGCTCCTCCAGGGGCGCTGTGGGCGACAGCTTATGCGCCTCAAGGATATCTTTGCGCACGATAAGATTGATCTGATCGTTTGTAAGCAGATTCGCGAAGACAACTACTGGCTGTTGCTGTCCAATTAGGTTCAAATACATAGGTGGCGGCATGACAGCCACGTCCGCCCTTCCTTGAAGCAGCATTTGGGGTGCGCCTTGCGGGACCGGCGGCGTCACCAATTGGACGTCCAGCCTTCCTCCTTGAAAAGGCCCGCGCCCAGGGCCACCCAGAAGCTCACAAACTGCAAGTTGTCCAAGGTGGGGACCATCACCCGCACCGTGGTAAGGGCGGCCGGCGCCGGCTGAGTCGCCGTCGCTGTGGGCGATGGCACGGCGGTGGGCGACGGCGCAGACGTCGCTGCGGGTGGAAGTGTGGCGGTCGCCGTGGGGCTGGGCTCGGCCCCTCCGCACCCTGCGAGAAGAAAAGCGCCCGCAATGCTGATAATAAACAGCGCTAAAGACTTCATGACTCCTCCTGTTTCGCTAGCTCTTGCGGAGATTGACCATAGGCTATTGGCGCTTCTTCGGGCCGTCAGGAGGCCGCGAACCCTTTTTACCAGAGGAAAGAGTCCCTAGACCATCAGGAACCTTTAAGTCCATACTGTTGGGCGCCAAGCCGGGAGTCCCGTTCTGCCAGGGCCTCCAGTCCCTCGGTTGACGCTGGAACATAGAGTATCCTTACGCCATGAGGAAGTCCGCAATGCTTTCGCGAATGCTGGACCGCCAAAGGTGGGTGCTGCTAATTGCTTTAGGCTTCGTCGCAGGCGCGGTGGCCCTGTACGCCTTCTACGGCCTGCGGGCTGCGACGCCGCTTCTGGCCGTCGCCCTCATTCTTCTGGCCCTCAAGCTGGGCGCCGGAGGGCTGGCCCAGCTGAGCGCCCGCGCTCCACTGAGCCTCCGATGGAAGGTTTCGGGCACCATCTTCCTGATGCTAGGTATCTTCCTGGCGGTCTCCATCGCCGGCCTCGCCGCCATTAACTACACCCATAGCGAAATCCATGACATTCAAGGATTCCGCGACATATCGGTGCAGCCCGTGATAGCCCGCATCCTGGAGGACACGCAGGGTCCCCAGGGCGAACTGCTCAGGCAAATGCAGGCCCGAAACGGACGGATGTCCGCCGCCCTTGATGACTTGGAGAACACCCAGCACGGCATCCTCGCCTGGACACCTTGGATCGTTTTCGCGGGCGGTCTCATCGCGGTTGGCCTTGGCGCCGCCCTCTCCTCCTCCCTCGTCCGCCCCCTCGAAAGGATGGGCGAGGCGACCCGCAGGATCGCCGGCGGCAACTTCTCCCAACCCGTTCACGTGCCAAATCGAGACGAGGTAGGCGAGTTGGCCCAAAGCCTCAACAACGCGGCCCAAGACCTGGGCCGCCTCCAAGCGGCCCTCCTGGCAGAAGAACGCGCTCGGTCCCTCCAGGAGCGTATCGCCCAGGCCACCTTGGCCCAGGAGGAGGAGCGACGGCGTATCTCCCGCGAACTGCACGATGGCCTGGGCCCTTCCCTGGCGGACCTGGGCAACCGCCTCACCGTCTGCCGGCAGTTAGTCCGCTCCGACCCCTTAAAAGCGGAAACCGGCCTGGATGAGGCCGCCATCCTGCTGCGGGGCCACATCGGACAGATTCGGGAGCTTATCAACCAGCTCAGGCCCTTAACCCTGGACCAGTTGGGACTGATTGGCGCCCTCCGTCAATACATTGACCGATTCAGCGAAGAGTCCGGAATTCAAGCCTCCCTTACAGTAGCGGGCGCTATCCCCGCGGACTCTCTGACCGAGGTGACCATATACCGTGTGGTGCAGGAAAGCCTGACCAACGTGCGAAAGCACGCCCAGGCCAGGACCGCCCGGGTATCCCTTCGCGGCTCCGACGGCAATGTCGAAATCATCGTGTCCGACGACGGCCAGGGCTTCGATGCGGAAAAGGCCGCCGTATCTAAAGCTAAAGGCATTGGCCTCGCCAGTATGCGGGAGCGGGCGGAACTGGTCGGCGGCGCCTTTACAATTAATAGCAGCCCCGGCGGCGGATGTCAGACCGTCCTCCGCATCCCGGCTAGAAGGTAAGCCTTGGACGTTATACGCATTCTGGTGGCCGATGACCACACCCTCTTCCGCAAGGGCCTTCGCTCGCTGCTGGAGAGCATGTTCGGCTTGGAGGTGGTGGGGGAAGCGACGGCTGGCCCGGAGGCTGTGGCCCTGGCTGAAAAGCTTGTTCCTGACGTTGTGCTAATGGATATAAAGATGCCCGGCCTCAGCGGCATTGAGGCCACCAAGCAGATAATTCAAGAAAACTCGCACATCGGCATCATCCTGGTGACCATGTTTGACGACGCGGAGTCCGTCTACTCCGGTATGCGGGCGGGCGCGCGAGGATACGTTCTAAAGGGCGCCGAACCCCAGGAGCTGCGGCACGCCATTGAGGCCGCCTACCGTGGCGAGGTCCTTTTGAACCCTGCCATTGCCTCCAAGCTGCTGCGCCGCTTCCACCCCGCCGACCAGCCTCGCCAGGCCGGCATCCCCTACGAGGAGCTTACCCCCAGAGAGCTGGAAGTCCTCCGGCTGGCCGCCGAAGGGCTGAGCAACAAAGAGATCGCCCACAAGCTGGTACTCAGCGAAAAGACTATAAAAAACCGAATCAGCAACATCTTCGCTAAGCTCCGCGTCAACGACAGGACCCAGGCCGTCCTCCACGCCCTCCGCACCGGCCTCGTCCGCCTCCCCGACGAAAACCCCAGCTAACCCTCCGCTTACTACGTCTCCCGCCTCGTCATTCCAACAGAGGATAAAGTCCAGTCCCTTCCTTATGGGGTGGGGTTAGGGTGGTGAAAAGTCATTTCGCCCCGCCTCAGGCGGGAGAAACCTCAGCGTGCCGTCCGCTGACGACCCCTCACTTCAGCATCCACGCCCTCCCCCAAACGTCGGCTAACGTATTCCGAGAGTAGGCAGTAAAATAGTCCTGTCATCCTGAGCACAGCCCGTACTAGGACGTAGTCGAAGGATCTGCGCCCATAGACTGGCCTCACATGGTCCCTTTCTTCTGGTCTCCTCTCCCCTGATGGGAGAGGATAAAAGGTGAGGGTGAAGCCCTAGCACTACGTTCCGTCCGTCAGGCTAAACCACACCCCCACCTGGCCCTCTCCGCTCCTCCCTTCCCCCGCGGGAAGCGGGGGAAGGATAAAGGATGGGGGTCGGAGATGAGGCGGGGGCCTCCCCTCCCTAGCGCCTTCCCTCCCCTTTTGTTATACTCCCCCTTGGGCGCCTCTCGGTGCCACTTTCTTTGTTTGCGGGGACTCAGATGCCGGCTTACGGACTCATCGGCGGTCAGTGGGGCGACGAAGGTAAAGGCAAGGTCGTCGACTACCTGGCCAACCAGACCCACTGGGTCGTCCGCTACTCCGGCGGCAACAACGCCGGCCACACCGTCATCAACGAAAAAGGCTCCTTCTCCCTCCACCTCGTCCCCTCAGGCGTCTTCCGCCCCAACGTCTCCTGCGTTATCGGCAACGGCGTCGTCGTAGACCCCGACGTCCTCCTCCACGAGCTCGCCCAGCTCGAAGACCGCGGCGTCGACACCTCCCGCGTCTACGTCAGCGACCGCGCCCACCTCATCATGCCCTACCACATCCTCATCGACGGCCTGGAAGAGGCCTCGCGGGGCAAAAGCGCCATCGGCACCACCAAAAAGGGCGTCGGCCCCGCCTATGTCGATAAAGCCGCCCGCACCGGCATTCGCGCCGGCGAGCTCCTCGACCTCAAAGCACTCATCCCCCGCCTCAAGACCGTGGTCGAGGCCAAGAACGCTGTCCTCACCAAGCTCTACGACGCCCCTCCCATCTCCTTAGCCGAACTCTCCAACAAGTGCGTCTCCTGGGCCGACCAGCTTAAAGACCTCCTTCGCCCCACCGAGCTTGTTCTTCAAGAAGCCCTGGTTAAAAAGGAAAACATCCTCCTGGAAGGCGCCCAGGGCGCGCTCCTGGACATGGACCACGGCACCTACCCCTACGTCACCTCCTCCTCCTCCTCCATCGGCGGCGCCCTCACCGGCCTCGGCTTCGGCCCCTCCCACATCAAAGGCGTCATCGGCGTCTTCAAGGCCTACTGCACGCGAGTCGGCGGCGGCCCCTTCCCCAGCGAGATGACCGACAACACCGCCCATATCCTCCGAGAGCGCGCCTGGGAGTACGGCACCACCACCGGCCGCGCCCGCCGCATCGGCTGGTTCGACGCCATCGCCGCCCGCTACTCCAACAATATCAACGGCCTCACCTCCCTGGTTCTCACGCGCCTGGACGTTCTCGACGGCTTCAACCCTGTGAAAATATGCGTCGGCTATAAGGTCGACGGCCAGACCCTCGACCACTTCCCTGCCAGCGTCGATCTCCTGGCGCGATGCCAGCCCGTCTACGATGAGATGTCCGGCTGGGACAAGCCCACCGCCGGCGCTACCGACATCGCCCAGCTCCCTGAACAGGCCCTCAACTACGTCCGCCGCCTGGAAAAACTCATCGGCACCCCCTTCCACATGATCTCCACCGGCCCCCACCGCAACGAGACCATCCCCCTCAAACCCCTCATCTAACCCCCCGTCTCTTTCTCTGTCATTCCAGCGAAAGCTGGAATCCAGTGCCTCCTCTTCTATTGCTGGGTAGCAGGGTAGGGTGATACGTCATTTCGACCCGCCTCTGGCGGGAGAAACCTCAACAGCCCGTCCGCCGCCATCACGCTCCATCTCGGACAAGTCACGTCCCACACTGCACCTTCCCATCTGGCCCTTCCTCTTCTCCTATTGCAAAGGAGAAGAGGGAGATGGAGGGTGATGAGGTGATCCTTATTTCCTTCCCCTTCCAGCAGGAAGGGGACACAGGGGATGGTATCCCGACTAAAAAGTGGTTTTAGGCTGAAGGCTAGGCCTTGACTAGGAGTCTCTCTTCCCTAGTCCTTTCGCATAATCTCCCCTAATTCCCTCCCCTCGCCATGGAACCTTCCCCCTTTTCCCGCCGTCCTTTCTAATAGAACACCCCCTCATCATGGGCCCACGCCCCAAAGGTATTTGAAAGGACAACCCTATGCGCGCACCCTCCCTCGCACCCAGACCCTGGCGGCTCCTCCTCCCCTTCCTCCTCCTTACCCTCACCCTGGCCCTCGGCCTCGTCGCCTGCGCCGACGCCTCCACCCCGGCCGGCGGGGAACCGAGCGTAGCGAGTCCTGAGCGCAGCGAAGGACCTACCGCCGACCAGTCCAACGACGGCGGCTCCTCCGGGCGGGGGCCGAGCGAAGCGAGTCCTGAGCCTGTCGAAGGACCTCAGCGCTCCGCCCTCTCTAAAAGCGAGACCAGCGCCGGCGGGTCTGGCGGCGCCACCCAGCCCATGATGGCCGCCCCCGACCCCAACATGACCTATCAGTGGATCGGCGAAATCCTGGCCGGTGACGGCCGCGGCATCGAGCTCCGCTCCTCTATCTGCGGCGGCGAGGTCTGGGCATTGACCTTCGCCGACCCCGATCTCGAAAAGAAGGCTGCTAGCAGTGATGGTCAAAAGGTCATTATCTGGGGCAAGGTGTCCACCAAGAGCGACGTAAGCATTCAACCTCTAGCCCCAACCGCCTCCGCCGACACCGCCGTCTACAGCCGCCCCGCCATCGCCGTCTAGGCCGTCTACCTCGCCGACGAGCCTATGCCCAGAATCTACGTCCAGGAATACCCTTGCATGGACGACGACATGATCGACCAGATGTACGCCTGGATCGGCGCCGTCGTCGTCAGCGACATCGAAGGCCGACACCTGGAGCTGGACCGCGGCTGCGATAGCTGGGTCCTCGTCGCCGAGTCTGATGAAGTCGCCCGGCGAATGGAAGCCAACGTCGGCCAGAAAGTCATCATCTGGGGCCAGGTCTCCCGCGACCCCAGCATCTACATGCGCCAGACCATCAAAGTCGACTCCGCCCACCGGCCCGGCGACCCTATCCCGGATATCTACATCGCCGACTACCCCTGCGGCGGCGTCACCCCCATCGACTCCGGTCCTATCTACGCCGATCCCATCTACCCCAGCTTCGGCCTCGAGTTTGGCGAGCTGGCCGCCGTCGGCAAAATCGTCAAATCCGGCGACGCCGTCTACCTTGAGACCCCCGCAGGCAAAATCCTCCTCCAGGGCGAGGCCGCCAAGTCCTGGCTAGCTAGCGGCGGCTACGACGCCCCAACCCCCTGCTGCAGCTGCCAGGCCTCCAGACCCTACGAGGGCGAGGTCATCGTCGTCGGCAAGTGGGAGATGAGCGGCGGCAGCCTCATCATCCACGCCCGCTATATCGCCCCCTACGCCTACGACACGGTCTGCCCCAAGCCTACCGACCCTCCTCAACCTCCCCCTCCCTCTGATAACCTCGGCGTTCTTTACGGCCAGGTCCACATCGGCCCCCTCTGCCCCGTCGAACCCTGCTCCCCCAGCGTCCCCAACCCCTTCGAGTCCCGCTCCCTCCTCCTCCAGCCCTCCGACGGCCGGGACATCCTCCTGGAAGTCCCCCTCACTCCCGACGGCTGGTTCAAGTGGCAGCTAAACGCCGGGACCTACGTCGTCAACCTCAGCGACTGCGACTTCATGGGCTGCAAGACCGCCCTCCCCCTCAAAGTCGACATCCGCCCCGGCGAAGTCACAGAACTCCAAATCAGAATCGACACCGGCATCCGCTAGCACGCCTCCTCGCTAGCCTGCCGAAACCAGAGCGAGCGCCCCGATATAAATCGGGGCGCTCGCTCATTTCCTTTCCGTCATCCCATGGGTTTATTCAAAACGCCTCTTTGTTTTTGGGCGTCTTTGGATACTGGCGCTTTAATATCAAAACTATTAAATACCCACCGACAATTTCTGAAAGGCCAATAACAAGGACAATTGCAAGTCTATCAACACTACTTGTAGAAAATTCCGTAACCCATGCAATAAAAGTAACTAGCGTTATCAGTGCCCCTGCCTTTATAAGGCCTGCTGCTGTCAACCATAGCCATACACCAAGCGCATCTTTATAACGTAACAACAGCTTGATCTCTCCCCCGCGTCTCTTCTCGTCATTAGAAGTCATCTCCTTAGTGACCGCTGCGGCCAACCTACTCTCAGGCCCCTTTACTATCTTTGCCAGCTTCGCGCTTGCCAAAAGAAGACCGAGCGAACATACCCAGGATAATGCCAAGTAGGGCAACATTATCACCCAAATGTCCAAGTCCCTGTCCAAGACCAAAGATGCTATATGCAGCCCCCCGAAGAGACTGAGGAATAATATTGAAAGGTAAGCGCCCACAATGCCGAAGATTAAAAAAAGCCCATGCCGCTAGTTCCAATACTATAAATTTAAAGTCTGGTATTTCTTCCAGCGCTGCCTCAACCTGACCATCGGTTTGCCCTTCCCATGCAGATACTGCCACTATTCCAAATAACAGAAAAACGCTCAGAACCCCAGATATACCAGAAAATGCCTTCACCAAGCCCGAATTTGTGGCTTCAGTGGTCGCTAGTAGAAGCATCATGGAAACAAAGCATCCTAACGCAGAGGCTCCCATCCAACTTAGGTTAGCCCTTGACTAAGCTGCTATACGGTCTCGCCAAGTCAATGATCTAGTTGACTTATTTTTAGACCATGATTTCGCGATGAGAAAGATTCCAGTTGTAGCCACAAAAAACCCGATAGCCATCAATACCTGTCCAATTACAGCCACCGCATCTTCTGCTGTTGTCCCTCCGTGTTCAATTAGAAGAACTTCACCCACGGCCCCTAAGAAAAATAGTCCTACGCCCCAATATATTGCCCTTCTGGGTTTTAAGAATAGGATTTTCACTCTTTATCGCTAGCCTAACTAATACTGCCTTTGAGCAGGCCAGCGAATAGTTTACACAAAAAGCAACTCCGCCCACCCTTACGAGTGAGCGGAGCCTTAAAGTCCGCGAATTGTATATTCCCCCTACCCCACCGCCAAATCCACCCTATACTCCTCCAGCCACTTGTCTATCACCGCCGCAGCCTTGGCGTCCGGCTCCACCAGCGGCAGCCGGGGCTTCCCCACCCGGAACCCCGCCTTATTCATGGCGTACTTGATGGGTATCGGGTTCGTCGACACGCTGCAGAACCCTATCCCTATCGGCATCAGCCTCAGATGCTCCGCCTGCGCCTCCCTCATCTTCCCCGACGCCGTCAGCTCCACCAGCCGCTTCATCTGCCGGCCGAACAGGTTCCCGATAACGCTGACGATGCCATAGCCCCCCAGCGCCATAATCGGGTACGTCTCCCCATCGTTCCCGCTCCACACCTTGAACCCGTCCCTCGACCCGTCGATTATTCTCGCAATCTGCTCCATGTTCCCGCTGGCCTCTTTGACCCCGACGATGTTGTCAATCTGGCTGCATCGCACCGTCGTCTCTACCGACATGTTCACCGACGCGCGGCCCGGTATGTTGTACATCATGCACGGCAGATGCGTTGAGCCCGCGATAGCCTTGAAATGCTGATAGATGCCTTCCTGGGGCGGCTTGTTGTAGTACGGCACGGTGAGCAGCAGCCCGTCCACCCCCACCTCCTCCGCCTGTTTGGTCAGTTCGATGCTTTCGTGGGTGTTGTAGTTGCCGGTGTTGGCCACCACCTTCCCCTTCTTGCCGATGGCCGCCTTCGTCTCGGCCCACATCCGCAGCTTCTCCTCGTTGGTCAGCGTCGGGTTCTCCCCCGTCGTCCCGCACACCACCACCCCGTCGTTCCCCGACTCTATCAGCCCCTTCGCCAGCTTCTTCACCTGCCCCCAGTCGATGCGCCCCTGCTCGTCCATAGGCGTCACCATCGCCGTTAGAAGTCGTCCTAAGTCAGACCCCTGCGAGTTAGCCATTTTAGTTCACTCCTTTGCGAGAATGGGACTGGCGGCTTTTATTGTCATTCTGAGCGGAGTCGGTACCCCGACGTAGTCGAAGAATCTGTTCTGCCTGCAACCTCGCCTCATTATTTGCCACTACGTCTCCCCTGGAAATGAAGGGGGTCGCCTTGCCTCTCCTTCTCCTTTCCTCTCCCTTGATGGGAGAGGACATAAGGTGAGGGTGAAACCCTGTAGGCTCGATGCATCTGGCAAACCAATTCATCATATCTTCTAAGAAAATTAGGTGTCCTCCCCTACTCTCCTCTGGCCGACGCGCTATCCTTCCCAACCTTCAAGCACCCCCTCTTCAGCACCTCCTCCGCTATCTGCAAGGCGTTCAGCGCGGCGCCCTTCCTCAGGTTATCACTCACCACCCACATCGCCAGGCCGTTCGACACCGTCGGGTCCCTCCGAATCCGTCCCACATACACATCGTCCGTGCCGCCCAGGTCCCACGGCATCGGGTACTTCGACGACCCCGGCTCGTCCACCACCGTCACCCCCGGCATCGACGACAGCAGCCGCCGCGCCTCCTCCACCGACATAGGCCGCTGGAACTCGACATGTACCGCCTCGCTGTGGCACGTGTACACCGGCACCCTCACGCACGTCGCCGACACCTTGATGCTCGAATCGTGCATTATCTTGCACGTCTCCGCAATCATCTTCTCCTCTTCTTCGCTGTACCCGCTAGCGGCGAAGCTCCCAATCTGCGGCACCAGGTTGAACGCGATCTGATGCGGCAGCGCCTTGGCGTCCACCCTCTTGGGGCGGGGGCCGAGCGAAGCGAGTCCTGAGTGAAGTCCGTACTCGGACGTAGTCGAAAGATCTAAACCTAACAATTCAACCGACTGATCGTTTAATTCCGTCACGGCCTGTCCTCCCGCTCCCGACACCGCCTGGTACGTGTCCACCACCACCCGCTTGATAGGGTTGGCTTTATGTAAAGGATGCAGCGCCATCACTAGCTGCGTCGTCGAGCAGTTGGGTATCGATATAATTCCGCGATGCCACTCCACGTCCTTGCCGTTGACCTCCGGTATCACCAGCGGCACGTCGTCCCGCATCCGGAACGCCGAACTGTCGTCGATGACCAGGCACCCCCGCTCGTTGGCAAAGGGCTGTAGCTGTTTGCTGATGGTCGAGCTTACCGATATGAACGCGATGTCGACGTTCTTGAAGGACTCTTGCTTGGTCTCCTGCACCACCATCTCCTGCCCCGCCACCGACATCCTCTTCCCTGCCGAACGATGCGATGCCAGCAGCTTCAGGTGGTTGATAGGAAACGGACGCTGTTCCAGTATCTTCAGGAACTCCCGCCCGACAGCTCCCGTAGCCCCGACCACCGCTATGTTCACTTCCCGTGCCATATGCTCCTGTCCTTGGCTATTGCAGCCCCAAAATCTTGTCCAGCCCCACTACCAGGCCCTTCCGATTCACCACCTCCCGGACCGCCGCCAGCACCCCGGGCATGTAGCAGTCGCGCCCCAGCACGTCGTGGCGAAGCGTCAGCGTCTGCCCCTGTATCCCCATGACGACCTCGTGGTGCGCACTCCGTCCCGGCTGTCGAAGGCTGTGTATGCCGACTCCCCCCTGCTCGCCGCCCATAGTCCCCGCCAGCGTCTGCTTCTCAGGCCTGTTCCGCTTGAACGCCTTCTTCGACTGTGTCGCCGCCCGCGCTATCGACAGCGACGTCCCCGACGGCGAATCTATTTTCTGCTCGTGATGCGACTCGATTATGTCAATATAGTCGAAATACGGCGCCGCCTTCCTCACCAGGTCCATCAGCACCACCGCCCCCAGCGCAAAGTTGGACGCCAGCACCACCCCCACCTTCCGCTCCGCCGCCATGCTTTCAATTCTCGATATTTCCGCCTCGCTCAGCCCTGTGCTCCCCGACACAAACCGCACCCCCCGCTTTATCGACTCGCTGGCCGCAGACTTGCATCCTTCGGCGTTGGTGAAATCCACCACCACGTCCGGCTTCGTCTCCTCCAGCACCGCCCCCAGGTCTGACGACAGCGGTATAGTCCGGCTGTCTCCAGGAATGCTGAGCAAGTTGGTCTTAGCCGTGCGGTCCGCTGCCCCTACGGCCTCCATGTCCGGGGCCTTGGTCACAGCTCTCAGCACTTCCTGGCCCATCTTGCCCAGGACGCCGTGGACTACAACCCTTATGGCCGCCATCCAACCCTTCCTACAATAAATTGTTTAAAGTGTACCCCTATTTGGCAGGAGGTCAAGAGGTAATTTGGGAAAAGGCTATCCGCCGTATTATGCTTATATCGCCATGGTGAAATCCTTCGTGTTTATATCTGAAAAACCCGGAAGCCACGACTCCCGGTATTAAGCGGAGAAGCCGTGAGCCAGCCACTCCCTCCCCGCCTCGCCGAAGTCGTCGCTGCTCTCTCCTTTGCCACTGACCTCGGCATGGGCCAGCCCATGGGCCACGCCCTCCGCACCTGCCTCCTGTCCATGCGGATAGGGCGCGCCCTGAATCTTAAGGAATCAGAACTCGGCGGACTGTACTACGTCTCCCTCCTGCGCCGCATCGGCTGTACCAGCGACTCCCACGACCTCGCCGGCTGGTTCCCAGATGACATCGCTGCCCACGCCCGGCTGTTCCTCATCGACTTCGCCAAGCCTTCTCAAGTCCTCCGCGATGTTGTAAAACACGCCGGTGGGGGCGCAGGCACCGTGCGCAGGGCGCGCATGCTAGTAGGCGCTTTGACAGGCGGAAAGAGCGGCGTTGAGGTGTTCTTCCGCTCAAGCTGCGAGGTGGCGCAAAGGTTAGCGGAGCGTTTGCAGTTTTCAGATAACGTCCTCCGACCTCTTGACCAGACCTTCGAGCGATGGGACGGCAAGGGCTTTCCTAAGAATATAAAGGGGGAACAGCTTGCCCTCTCTACTCGCATCGCCCAGGTAACGGAAGACGCCGAGGTCTACCACCGGCTGGGCGGCCCCGAGGCAGCCGTTGCCATCGTGCGTCAACGCTCCGGCCACACCCACGACCCGGCCTTGGCAGACCTCTTCTGCAAAATGGGGCCGGAATTGTTCCGCCAGATCGATGTCCTATCGCCCTGGGAAGCGGTCATGGCCGAAGAGCCAGGCACGCCGAAGTTGCTCTCTGAGGCTGAGTTCGACAGAGCTCTCGAAGCCATGGCAGACTTTACCGATCTGAAGTCACCTTACTTCACCGGCCACTCTCGAGGCGTTGCCTCCTTCGCCGCCCTGGCTGCCCAGTGTCATGGGCTTCCCGAGGCGGATGTGCGCCTCTTGCGCCGCGCCGGCCTGGTTCATGACTTAGGAAAGTCAGGTATTCCCAACAGCGTTTGGGAAAAGCCAGGTTCCCTCTCCGACGGCGAGTGGGAACAGGTACGTTTGCATTCCTACTATACCGAGCGCGTTCTTGCACGCCCCCCTGCCCTCGCCGCCATCTCCTCCGTGGCTTCTATGCATCACGAGCGTATTGACGGTTCCGGATACCATCGTGGTGTGACTCGACAAGCCCAGCCTATTACCTCACGCATCCTAGCGGCGGCGGACACATATCAAACAAAGATTGAGCACCGCCCACACCGCGCGGCCTTGGCCCCGCAGGACGCCGCCGCAGAACTGCAATCCCTGGCTAATCAGGGGCGGATCGATAGTGAAGCCTTGGCCGCAGTTCTTACTGCCGTTGGTCACAAAGCCGCCCGTAAGGAATGGCCCGCTAGCCTGACTTCTCGCGAAGTAGAGGTGCTACGCCTCATCGCACAGGGATATTCCCAAAAGCAGGTCGCAGCAGACCTCTATCTCTCCTAGTTCACAGTGAACCACCACATCCGCCACATCTACAACAAGATCGGAGTATCCACACGTGCCGCTGCGACCCTCTTTGCCATGCAGCACCAACTGCTAGAGCCCGTTGACCTCTCCGAAAAATAGCCTGTTTAAGCGATGCCCCCTCCCGACTGCGCCTCCTAAAATCAAATCACCTTTCCACGGAGGCCTGTCATGACCCAGCAGAATCGAACACTTATCCATCGCTACTTTGACGAACTCCTCAGCAAGGGTAATCTGGCAGTTATGGATCAGATCT
This sequence comes from SAR202 cluster bacterium, assembly GCA_016872285.1. NCBI lineage: Bacteria > Bacillati > Chloroflexota > Dehalococcoidia > SAR202 cluster bacterium. The sequence goes on from VGZZ01000017.1 coordinate 34,907, forward strand.
TAGCCCACAACGTAACGGTGTACCCGCCTGCGTACATGGGTGAACCCTTGCGCGGCATCGATGCGGTGCGCGGCTGGTTCACCGCGCTGCGGCGTGCATTCCCCGATTTCCAGTTCAACCTCGGTGAGGAGTTCGGCGACGGCAACACCATCGCCAGTACTTTCCGAATGCACGGCACCCACAAGGCAGAATATATGGGGTTGCCCGCCACCGGCAACAAGATCGACCTAAGCGGCGCCGACGTGTTCAAGTTCGCCAATGGCAGAATCCAGGAAATCCACATCTTTTACGATACCCTTGGCCTGGTCAGCCAGCTTGGGGTAGTAAAGTGGCCCCCGCAGCCTGCGCCTAGATAGGCGGCCAGCGCCACTCCCCCTCACATCCTCTTCGTCAAATCCCCCGCAATCCTCTCCTCGTCCACAAATCGAGTCACCACAAACGTCACCAGGCTAATAATCAGCGCCCCCAGCACCGCCGGCCAGAACCCGTCGATGGCGAAGTTCAGGTCGTCAATCTTCTCCGCAATCCACTCCGTCAAAAGCAGCAGCAGCGCGTTTAAGACAATCAAGAAGATGCCCAGAGTCAAAATCGTTATCGGCAGCGTGAGAATCTGCAGCGCTGGCTTCACATACGCGTTCAGCAGCCCCAGTATCAGCGACACCGCGATGATCGACACCGCCCCCTCCAGCTCAATCCCATCCACCAGCGCCGCCGCCACCCACACTGCCAGCGCCAGTATCGCCCACCAAATGACGAATGTAATTATTCCAGCCATGCTATCGTCTTATTATCGACCCGCCGGGCCTCGACCATATCGCCGCCCCCGACATGATGAGAACAATCCCCACCAACACAAACGCCAGGTCCCTCGATGACATATCCAGCGCCTCGAGTATTAGCGCGAACCCTAAGGCCACCAAGCCAATCGACAGCAGCCTCCAAAGCGTCATGGGTAGCTCCTTTATACCGTACTGCCCTACCCCTTGAACACCTGCACCCGGTCGTTATTCCCGTCCGCCACGTAAACAAACCCGCCCTCGTCCGCCGCCACGCCCCGCGCGAACCGTAGCCGCCCTTCATGCGTCCCGAACCCCCCGAACTCCCCCAAATACGCCCCCTCCGACGAGAATTTTTGCACTCGCTGGTTCTGATAGTCCGCCACGTACACGTTCCCCGCGCGGTCCACCGCTATGCCGCGAGGCGACAGGAACTGCCCCGGACCCGCGCCGTGCGACCCTATGTTCATCAGCGGGTTCCCATCCGGCGACAGCTTCCTCACCCTAAAGTTGAATGTGTCCGCCACGTATAAATTCCCCACCGCGTCCAGCGCCAGCCCAAAGGGGTTATCGAAACCTTCGCCGCCTCCGCTGCCGCCCCCAACCCCGGTCAATCGATTCACTTCCTGCCCATTCGGCGTGAACCGGATTATGACCCCCTCCGCCGGCAGCGACACGTATACGTAATCCTTCGACGCCGCTATCGCCCACGGCCTTCCCGGCACAGGCCATATCCCCTCCAGCGCTCCTGCGGGCGTGTATTTCTTCACTCGATTGGTAAATGTGTCCGCCACATAGACAAATCCGCCGCCGCTGGCAATGCTTCGAGGAAAGTTGAACTGTCCCTGGCCGTTGCCGGGCTCGCCCCACATCCGAACAAAATACGACGGCGGCGTGGGCGGCGTCACCGCCACGGGCGGCGCCGGCGGCGGCACGCTGGCCCGCAGCCTCTCAGGCCCGAATATCTGTACCCTATCGTTATTCCCATCGGCCACATACAACAGCCCGTCCGGCCCCGACGACAGCGCCCTGGCAAATCGGAACTGCCCGTCCCCCGCCCCAAAGCCTCCCCACTCGGATATGAATGTCCCGTCCCTGGCGAACTGCTTTATCCTGAAGCTCTCCATATCCGTGACAAAAACATTTCCTATCCTGTCCACCGTTATCCCCGTGGGGTAGTTGAAATCTCCAGGCCCCGTTCCCTGCTTCCCCCACTTGGCCCTGAACCTGCCGTCAGGCCCAAAGACCTGTACCCTGTGGTTCCCTCCATCCAGCGCATATATCGCCCCCACCTCGTCCACCGCCACCGCCCTCACCGACTGGAGCTGCCCGTCCCCGGTGCCCCAGCTTCCAATGGTGTCCACATACAAGCCCTCGGAAGTGAACCTCTGGATCTGGCCGTTGGCCGTGTCCGCCACATACACCCTCCCATCCGGCCCCACCGCGATGCCGAAGGGCGTCTCGAAAGTCCCCTGCCCGTCGCCCTGGCCCCCCCACTGCTTGACCATCACCCCTTCGGGCGACCACTTCTCCACTAGGTTCTCCCCGGGATGCAGGGTGTACACAAACCCCTGCGCGTCCACCGCAATCCCCCACGGCCTCCCCTGCGTCGGCCACGACGCCAAAGGTTCCCCCCTCGCCGTGAACTTCTGCACTCGCAGCGAATATGTGTCCGCGATGTAGACGTTCCCCGCGCTGTCGAAGGCGATCCCCCTGGGCAGATTCAACCGCCCCGGCTCCAATCCCCGCTGTCCCCACTTCGATATATAGACCTGCGGCTCCAGATTCCCAATTATTATCGGCGTAGGCGTGGGTACCGGTACGAGCGTTGGTGTTGGTGTGGGTGTCGGCAGCGCTGTGGGCGTGGGCGTCGGCTCTGTAGTAGGCGTCGGGCTTGGAATCCCCGTCGGCGCCTGATACGGCGTTCGCGTCGGCGTCGGTGTGGACAGAGGGCCCAGCGCAGGCGTAAGTGTTGGCGTCGCCGTAGGCCCCTCCCCCTGCGGATTATTAGCTACCGTTGTCGGCGTCGGCGTCGGTGGCACCCAGGCATCCGTGCCGCCGCACCCCGCCGCCAGCAGCAGCAAAGTAAATGAGATAATACATCCGGCGACTTTTAAGGGCATCATTAACTCGCGACGCAGCTAGGCGCTGCTTTTGGTGCAATGCGCTCACAAACCATTACTACTATTAGCTTCGTCCCGCGCCTCTGCGACAACAAACAGACAGACGAATCCTTTATCGCCCGCACTAATCCAAAAGGATGCCTACCAGCCCGCTAGACGCCCAACCACCTGTGTCATTCCAAATGCGGCCTAGTCTTCGCCTACTATTAAACGATGCAACTATTTATGTAGGGGCGCGGTGACCGCGCCCATCCCCTTACGCCCTCACCACGCTTCCCCAAAAACCAGAAGGCCCCCGATATATCGGGGGCCTTCTCTCCATTATCTCTATTGTCTCTTCCTACGGCCTCTGATACGGCTTCCGGTACCCGCCGCCTCCACCGCCGCCTCCGCGATATCCACCACCGCCGCCGCCGCCACCGTAGCCGCCCCGGCCTCCGCCGTAACCGCCGCGGTCGCCGCCTCCGCCATACCTGGGGCCGCGGTCTCCGCCCCTATCAGGGCCACGGTCTGGCCCCCTATCGGGACCTCTATCCGGCCCTCTATCGCCGCCCCGGTCTCCATCGCCGTATCTGGGCGCGCGGTCCCGGTCTCCGCCACGGCCAAAATCGCGAGGCCCGCTATCCCGGTCTCGAGACGGCGCCGGCCCCCGGTCCCGTCCGCCGAACCCGCCCCTGGGCCCCCGGTCCCGGTCAAACCCGCGGTCCGGCGCCCTCTCGGCCACCGGCCTGGGCTTGTCCTTGTCCTCGAACAGCGCCCGGCGGGACAGGTTCACGCGGCCCATCGAGTCTATCTCGTGGATCATCACCGTGACTTCCTGTCCTATCGAATATCCATTGTCCATTTCGGACATCTCCTCGCGCCTCAGCAACCCGTCCTTCCCCGGCAGCAGCTCTACGAACACGCCGAAGTTGGCCGTTCGCGTCACCTTGCCGGTGAAGATGTCGCCTATCTGCAGCTCGCGAGTCATCCCCTCGATTCTCGCTCGCGCCTTCTGTATCGACGCGTCGTCCACCGCCCCGATGACCACCACGCCCGCGTCGTCTATGTCCACCGTGGCGCCGGACTCTTCGATGATCGACCTTATATTTTTGCCTCCCGGCCCTATGACCGCTCCAATCTTCTCGACAGGTATGGTCATGCGGTACATCTTCGGCGCGTAAGGGCTTAGCGTCGCGCGAGGCTCCGGCAGTGCCGCCTTCATCTTGTCCAGGATGAACAATCGCGCCGCCCTCGCCTGCTCCAGCGCCATCGCCAGAATCTCGTCCGGCAGGGCGTGAATCTTCATATCCATCTGCAGGGCGTTGATGCCTTCCGACGTCCCCGCCACCTTGAAGTCCATGTCCCCCAGGAAGTCTTCGATTCCCTGGATGTCCGTCAGAACGGCGTGCTTTCCGTCCTCGCCCATAATAAGGCCCATGGCAATACCCGCCACCGGTGCCTTAATAGGCACCCCCGCGTCCATCAGCGACAGCGTGCTGCCGCAGACGCTGGCCATGGATGTGCTGCCATTGGAACTGACCACTTCCGATACCACACGAATAGCGTAGGGGAACTCTTCTTCGCTCGGCAGCATCGGCTCCAACGCCCGCTCCGCCAGCGCCCCGTGCCCTATCTCACGGCGGCCCGTGAACATGCGGCCCGTCTCCCCCGTCGAATACGGCGGGAAGTTGTAATGGTGCAAATAGCGCTTGCTCTCCTGCGGGCTCAAGGTGTCCAGCTTCTGTTCCATCCCTATGCTGGCCAGCGTCGCCAGGCTCAGCACCTGCGTCTGCCCTCGAGTAAACAGCCCGCTGCCGTGCGTCCGAGGTATCAGCCCCACCTCTATCGATATGGGCCGTATCTCGTCCGACTTGCGGCCATCCGGTCGAACGCCCCGCTCCAGGATGCGGCTCCGCACCAGGTCCTTCAAAATGCTCTTGAACACGCCGGCGACGGCCTTGGCGTCATACTTCTCTTTCAGCGCCTCCTCCGCCTCCGACCGCAGCGCCTCGATGGCGTCCTCTCGCTCCGACTTCATCGGCGCCCGCTCCAGTGTCTCCACCAGCCGGTTCCCCAGTATCTCCCTCACGGAGCCCTCTAGCTCCGACTTGTCAGCTTCCGGCGGCGGCTCCTGCTTGGCCTTCCCAACGGCTCCGGCCATCTCTTCAATCAGATCGATGATCTCGTTGTTGGTGCGCTTCGCCAGCTTGATGGCCTCTATCACCACCTCCTCCGAAACCTCCGTGGCCCCGGCCTCCACCATCCCCACGCTGTCCCTTGCCCCCGCCACTACCACGCTGAGCTGGCTGGCCTCTATCTCTTCATATGTGGGGTTGACAATATACTGCCCGTCTTTATACGCGACGCGGCACGCCCCCACCGGCCCGCCAAACGGTATGTCCGATATCGACACCGCCGCCGACGCCCCCACAATCCCCAGCACGTCCGGCGGGTTCTGCCGGTCTGCCGACAGCACTGTGACAACAATCTGTAAATCGTTATGTAACGACTTGGGGAAAAGCGGCCTCATGGGGCGGTCGATTAATCGCGCGCTCAGCACCGCTTCCGACGTGGGCCTCCCCTCGCGGCGGAAGAAGCTGCCCGGTATCTTCCCCACGGCGTACAGCCTCTCCTCAAACTCCACCGTCAAAGGCAGGAAATCGATATCCGGCCTCGCCGACTTCGACATCGTCGCCGTCACCAGCGTCACCGTGTCCCCATACCTCACCTGCACCGACCCGCTGGCCTGAAACGCCATGCGGCCAGTCTCAAGGACTAGCTTCTGCCTTCCAATTTGCCTCTCAAAAACGCGGACCATGCTCTGAACCATAGGTAAAGCAATACCTCCTAAAATTGGAGCGCAGAAAAGAAAAAAGCACCCCGCAGGGTGCTATTTCCGCAGACCTAATCTGCCGATAAGGGTCCTGTAGTGTGCGACGTCGTGCCGGGTCAGATAGCTTAATAGCTTCCTTCGACGGCTTACCATCTTCAGGAGGCCTGCTCGTGTGGAGGTGTCCTTGCGATGGGTCTTGAGGTGGCGCGTCAACTCGTTAATCCTCTCGGTAAGCACCGCCACTTGTACATCCACTGAACCTGTATCGCTGTCGCTGAGCCTGTTAGCGGCTATTACCTCCGCCTTCCTGTCCTTATCCACTAATCCCTTACTTCCCTTATCTTTTTCTTTTTACTCGCAGCCATTATACCACACAATCCAAATCCGCAACCCCCGCCCCTCCCGTCCCAATCCCCTCTGGTTCCCCTTCTTCTCCTATTGCAAAGGAGAAGAAGGGGCTAGGGGATGATGAGGTGCTCCTATTTATCTTTCCCCCTTCTCAGAAAAGAGAAGGGGGACAAAGGGGGATGAGTTGGCTTGTAGGTGAACAACATGCCGTACAATAACACGAGTCCCCGCTAAGGATAGGATATGCCGACTTTATTTATAGTCTCCACCCCCATCGGCAACCTCGAAGACATCACCCTCCGCGCCCTCCGCATCCTCCGCGACACCCCCCTCATCGCCGCCGAGGACACCCGCGTCACCCGCAAGCTCCTCGCCCGTCACTCCATCTCCACACCCCTCCTCAGCCTCCACGCCCACAACGAGCCCGCCCGAATCCCCGCCATCCTCGACGCCTTGGCTAAACACGATGTCGCCCTCGTCACCGACGCCGGCTCACCCACCCTCTCCGACCCGGGCGCCCACCTCGTCCGCGCCGCCGCCCAGGCCGGCTGCCCCGTCGTCCCCATCCCCGGTCCCTCCGCCATCACCGCCGCCCTCTCCGCCTCCGGCCTCCCCGCCGACACCTTCACCTTCCTCGGCTTCCTCCCTCGACGCTCCAAAGACCGGCTCTCCACCCTCAAATCCGTCGTCTCTCTTCAGCATACGTTGGTTATATTCGAGGCCCCCCACCGCCTTCAAGACACCCTCCAATCCCTCCTCACCGCCCTCGGCGACCGACCCATCGCCGTCTGTCGCGAGCTAACCAAACTCCACGAAGAAATCTTCCGAGGCTCCATCAGCGACGCCCTCGCCCACTTCACCGCCCCCCGCGGCGAGTTCACCCTGGTCATCGAAGGCTCCTCATCCGTCCCCTCTCTCCCCCCCCAACCCCAAGCCATCCCTCTCCATCAACAACTCGCCGCCCTCAAAGCCCAGGGCCTCCGCGCCAAAGACGCCGTCGCCCAAGTCACCGCCTCCACCGGCCTCCCCAAACGAGACGTCTACAAGGCCTGGCTGGAGCTAGGAAAGCAAGCTGGCAAAGGGGTGGGGTGAGGTGATACGTCATTTCGACCGAAGCGGAGAAACCTCAGCGTGCCGTCCGCCACCTTTACCCGCTGTTTTTGCTGCCATGGTAGTCTTAACGAGAACTCTTTATGTCATCCAACGACAAGGGCTTTATATCATCAAGGTCAATCGCAAAGTAGCAATCGTCGCAAAGCTTAAGCGGCTCGCCAACATCAAAATGGTCTCCGTGCCCCCAATGAGGTTCTCCATCCTCATCCAGGTGATACATACCCAGTTCTAAGCACGCCCACCTCGTGGCTTCATTAGTATGACACTTTTGACATTGCATTAAGGCCTGCCCCTATTTTTTAACTATGCTCCAGTGAGGCCGCATGCGACACATTTAACAATAATCTGGCAGCCTCCGGAACCGCTCTTGGGCTGTCCAAGAAAAACCTCGCCCCAAAGTCCCTTCCGAAGCCTCCACTCGTCGGCATCCTCGCCTGAATACTAATGTTGGGATACTTCGACTCATCATCAACCTCCCCCAGGAACCAAACTTCGATGCGGCCCTGCTCCTTTCTATGGTTCATATAGGCAAATCTCTTGTTTCCTTTTTGAAAATAGCCGCACCACTTAGCTGATTGCGACCTCTGCAAATCTGGCACCTTTGCCTTTAGGCTTGAATAGAGAGCATCGCATAAATCTCTGGACCCTTGGCCAGCTTCCGTGTGATTAGACATCTATCCTCCAAAGGCGCGATTGCCGGTGATTGTACCTTGACCAACGACCCACTAATAGACCTTGTCTGTTGTGACAACTTTTTGTTGCGCCAACCTCCTCCCTTCCCTTATCCTCTCCCCATGCCCACCAACCGCTATCCCATCGCCACCTGTCCCTATAATGTAGGGGCGAGGTCATCTCGCCCTTCCTCTCATTCCCCTTCTACGAATTTCGGATTCGTTTGTGATTCGTTCGTCAAATAATAAAGATGTTAATTTCTGTCAGACACCAAAATGAACCGATTGCCGAGAGGTTGTTCCGGTTGTTTTCAGGCATTTTAGGCACCAAACATCCCCCTTTTTGGAGAAACAACCTCCTCCCATCCCCGCTAATCATCTCGCCTTCCCTACCTCCGAAAACCAACCCCGCACCTTAAAAACGACCAAAACGGCTCCATGCCTAGCTCGTGCCTAAATATTCGATTCGCTTTGAGAAAAAATCGCAAAACGACTCCCTGAAAACGAATCACACCATGTAGCCAGCGAACGCACTGAACGAGCCTATGCCGCACCCTTCAGTGCGTCGAGCACCTTAAAAACACATAACGGAGACCCCGATGACAATCGGGGCGGTACTGATCCCCTCCCCTCTCTCCCTCGTAGGGGCAGGTCTTAGACCTGCCCTGTCCCAACCCCCACCCTGCCACAGCCCGCTTAGACCAATGCCGCACCATTCATGGTGCGGTAGGGCTCCCCCTTCCACATCTGCCCCCCTCTCCCTTCGTATGCTAGACTATCCCCATGCCTGCACAGAGTGAAAAAGTCTTCATCGCCGTCGCCTGGCCCTACGCCAACGGCCCCCTCCACCTCGGCCACATCGCCGGCTGCTACCTCCCCGCCGACATCTTCGCCCGCTACCACCGCCTCAAAGGCAATCGAGTCCTCATGGTCTCCGGCTCCGACCAGCACGGCACCCCCATCACCGTCCGCGCCGAGCAGGAGGGCCTCACCCCCCAGCAGGTCGTCGATAAGTACCACGCCAGCTTCCTCGACTCCTGGAAGCGACTCGGCATCACCTTCGACCTCTTCACCACCACCGGCACCCCCAACCACCGCCAGGTCGCCCACGACATGTTCCTCACCCTCCTCAACAAGGGCTACATCACTAAGGGTACGATGCTCCTCCCATACTGCCCCACCTGCCGCCAGTTCCGGCCAGACCGATATATCGAAGGCATCTGCCCCCACTGTCGATACGTCGGCGCCCGCGGCGACCAGTGCGACAACTGCGGCCGCACCCTCGACCCCCAGGACCTCATCGAGCCCAAATGCCGCGTCTGTATGTCCACCCCCGAGTTCCGTGAGTCCGAGCACTTCTTCCTCAAGCTCACCGCCTTCGAGAAGCCCCTCCAGGACTGGGTCGCCCAGCAGAGTGAGAAGGCCGGCTGGCGGCTCAACGTCCGCAACTTCACCGCCCGATATCTCGCCGACGGCCTCAAGGACCGCGCCATCACCCGAGACATCTCATGGGGCATCCCCGTGCCCGTTCCAGGCTTCGACTCCAAGCGCATCTACGTCTGGTTTGAGGCCGTCTGCGGCTACCTCTCCGCCGCCAAAGAATGGGCCCAGAAACAGGGCGCGCCGGACGCCTGGCAGCACTTCTGGCAAGACCCCTCCTGCCGCGCCTACTACTTCATCGGCAAGGACAACATCCCCTTCCATACCATCATCTGGCCCGCCATGCTCATGGGCCACGGCGGCCTCAATCTCCCTCACGATGTCCCCGCCAACGAGTTCCTCAACCTGGCCGACATGAAGTTCTCCACCAGCCGAAACTACGCCGTCTGGCTCCCCGACTATCTCGATAAGTATGAGCCCGACCCCCTGCGCTACGTCCTGTCCGCCGCCATGCCCGAGACCAGCGACGCCAACTTCACCTGGGCCGATTATGTTCGACGCAACAATCAGGAGCTGGTCGCCACCTACGGGAACCTGGTCCACCGCACCCTCACCCAGGTCCATCGCAACTTCGATGGCAAGTTCCCCCAGCCAGGCCCCCTCGACCCCGACGACCACGCCCTCCTCCACCGCCTCCCCCAGGCCCTCGACTCCACCAGCGACGCCCTGTCCAAATGCAGCTTCCGGCAAGCCCTCGGCGTCGCCATGAGTCTCGCCCAGGACGCCAACCGATATATCGACGCCAAAGCCCCCTGGAAGACCCGCAAGACCGATATCCAGCGCACCGCCACCACCCTCTGGGTCTGCCTGAACGTCATCTCCTGCCTCCGCACCATCACCTACCCCTTCCTCCCCTTCTCCGCCCAGAAACTCCACACCCTCCTCGGCTTCGCCGGCGATGTCCAGTCCTCCGGCTGGCGCCTCCACAACATCAAAGGTGGACACCCCTTCCCCGAACCCACCCCCCTCTTCACTAAACTAGACGAGTCCCTAATAGAATCCGAAACCGCCAAACTCCGCTCCCCCACCTAACCCTATGCCTACCTTGCGAACATGTCATCCTGAGCCCCGCGAAGGATCTAATCGCCGTGACCGCTGCCACATCCCATCCATTACTCCCGTCTCAATTTCTAAATGTAGGGGCGAGGTCGCCTCGCCCTCTCTCTCTTGTCATTCTAAGCGAAGAGCGTACTCGCACGCGGCCGAAGGATCTATGCCCAGCACCAACCTATCGATTACCTACACCTTGGCTTCTCGCCCTTCTCGGGACGTGGCCAGGTGTGGTGTCCCGTCATTGCGACCGAAGTGGAGAAACCCCAACACCCCATTGTCTACTTCACCTCTTTTTAATGTAGAGGCAAGGTCGCCACGCCCTCTCCACTCCTTCTCCCCCTTGATGGGGGAGAATAGAAGAGAGGGTGAATCACTAGCACAACGCTCCGTCCGCCAGGCCAGACTACCCTTCCCTCTGGACTTCTCCTTCTGGTCTCTTCCACCCTTGAGGGGGAAGATTAAGATGGGGGGTCGGGGTGGTGATGGGCGGTGTTCCCAGAATGCTTAAAAACCTAGATCCCACCACCACCCAGATCTACGCCCCCGTCCGGCAGGAACTCGCCCAGGTAGAAACCCGCCTCCGAGACCTCGGCCAGGGCCAGGAACAACACCTCGACGACCTCCTCTCCTACCTCTTCGAACGCGGCGGCAAAGGCATGAGACCCGCCCTCACCCTCCTCGCCTCCAAACTCTTCGGCAAAGGCTCCGACGCCGCCGTCATCATGGCCGTCGCCGTCGAACTCCTCCACATCGCCACCCTCATTCATGACGACACCGTCGATAACTCTGACCTGCGGCGCGGCCAGCAGACCATCAGCAGCCGGTGGGGACGCAACGTCGCCGTCCTCCTCGGCGACTACGTCTTCGCCACCTCCGCCACCTTTGTCTGCGACACCCACAACGTCCGCGTCATCCGACGCTTCTCCGAGACCATCATGGAGCTATCCAGCGGCCAGCTCATGGAGTTCTTCAACACCCGCAACCCGGACGTGGACCGTAAGACCTACGAGGGCCGCATCTTCCGAAAGACCGCCTCCCTCTTCCAGACCGCAGCCGAGACCGGAGCCATTCTGGGCGGCGCCCCGGAAAACGCCGTTCAGGCCCTCAAACAATATGGCTACAACGTCGGCATGGCCTTCCAGATCGTTGACGACATCCTGGACGTCAAAAGCACCGCCGCCGAAATGGGCAAGCCCGTCGGCAATGACCTCCTCCAGGGCGTCCTCACCCTCCCCACCCTCATGCTCCTGGAGCGTTACCCTGACGACAACCCCATCCCCAAACTCTTTGCCGCCCCGGACCAGCGCCAGCACTTAGACAAAGCTCTGTCCATGATCCAAAACTCGGACATCATCGACCGCTGCTACGCCGATGCCGAGGCCTACTGCCGCCGCGCCACCTCAGACCTCTCCGCCCTTCCCTTCTCCCCCTCCCGCGACTCCCTCCTCACCCTCGCCGGCTACGTCACCACCCGCCGCAAATAGTGACATCTTCTAATAGACTTAAGCAGCTCCTGTCACTTACCATTTATTAGTTATTAGCACCCAAGCGCCATATACGTCATTTAGGTGAGCCTTTAGCCCTGAGCGAAGTCCGTACTCGGACGTAGCCGAATGGGGAAGTCGAGAGACCTCAACGTCCCGTCCGCTACCATCACCTTTCATATTGCTGACCACACTGTTCCTAAGCGTCGGCTAAACATTCCCAGAGTAGGCAGTAAAAACAGGATTGTCATCCTGAGCGAAGTCGGTACTCCGACGCAGCCGAAGGATCTATGTCCAAAACCAACCTTTTGCCTGGCCCCTCTTCTTTCCTCTCCCTTGACGGGAGAGGATAAAAGGTGAGGGTGTAACCCTGGCTCAACGATGCTGTGTCATCACCAACCTCTCACATAGCCCCTTCCTCTCCACTGCCCCCTTCCCCCGCTCGGCGGGAGAAGGTTAGTTAGGGGTCCTCCCACTCCTAGCACTCCCTTCTCCCCCTCACCCCTCCTACACCACCTCTCCCCCCAGCACCACCATCCCCACCCTAGCTCCCCTCTCCCCCAACTCCCCCTCCACCACCACCAAATCCCCCGCCTTCCCCACCTGCACCGACCCCAGCAACCCATCCTGCAACCCCACGTACGACCCTCCCAGCGTCCACGCCCGCACCGCCTCCTCCACCCCCACCGACTCCCTCTCCCCCACCACTCCACCCCCC
>VGZZ01000018.1 GCA_016872285.1 SAR202 cluster bacterium
CGATTCGTTTTTGAAAAATCTCAAACCGAATCGGTAGTCCAGGGGCAGTCCTTCCTACACCCAGCCCCATCCCCACCCCTCCTTGACTTCCCTCCCTCCCTAATCCTATCCTCCCATCAACGCTCCCCAAGGAGGCCCACCATGGCGCCCAACGGAATCCCCTCTTATAGACCACCAGCTACCGGCATTAACCACGCCGTGTCGTCCGGCAACTATTTCGCAACCCTCGCTGGCTACAAGATGCTGGAGGAAGGCGGCAACGCTGTCGACGCTGGCGTGGCCGCAGGCATCGCCATCAACGTCACCCAGCCCCATCGGACTTCCATCGCCGGCGTGGCCCCTATCCTCGTCTACATGGCCGAAAAGAACGAGGTCGTCTCCATCAGCGGCCTAGGACGGTGGCCCAAAGCCGCCACGCTGGACTATTTCAAGACCAAATACGGCGCAATCCCCCTGGGCATGCCCCGATGCATCGTCCCCTCCGCCGCCGACGCCTGGCTCACTGCCTTGGAGCGATTCGGCTCCATGACCTTCGAGCAGGTCGTCGGCCCCTCCATCGAGCTGGCCGACAAGGGCTTCCCACTGACCCGCGAAGCCAGCGAGGACCTGGGTATGAAGGACTCCTTCAGCAAATGGCCCTACGACGCCACCATCTTTACCGCCAAGGGCCGCCCCTTGGGACCCTTCGAGCGTCTCGTCCAGAAGGACCTGGCCCGCGTCTTTAAGAATATGGTGGAGGTTGAGCGCGCCAGCGCCTCCAAGGGCCGCGCCGGGGCTATCCACGCCGTCCGCGACTTCTTCTACAAGGGTGATGTCGCCGAAAAAATGGTGGCCTTCAGCGAGAAGAACGATGGTCTGCTAACCATGAAAGACTTCGCCGACTTCTCCGTCACTGTCGAGAAGCCCTGCTCCACCTCCTACAAGGACTACGAGGTCTACACCTCCGGTTTCTGGTGCCAGGGCCCCTCCATCATCGGCATCCTCAACCTCATGGAGCAGTTCGACCTCCCAGCCCTGGGCCTTAACACCGCCGACTACTTCCATGTCCTCCTCGAGTCCGTCAAGCTGGCCTTCTCCGACCGCCACTACTTCTACGGCGACCCCGATTTCGTCGATGTCCCCGCCGACGGCCTTCTCTCCAAGGCCTACGCCAAAGAGCGCCGCGCCATGATCGATATGAAGAAGGCCTGGCCCGAGATGCCTCCTAAGGGCAACCCCTGGGCGCACCAGGGCACCAACGGCCGCAACGGGCGACGCCAGGAGGCCTCCCGGCCCCTCGCCAAGGCCGGCCCCCGCGACCCCGACACCAGCTACGCCTGCGCCGTGGACAAATGGGGCAACTGCTTCTCCGCTACCCCCAGCGACGGCGTCGGTCCAACACCCATGGTCCCCGGGCTCGGCATGATCGTCTCCTCACGAGGCACCCAGACCTGGCTTGAGGAAGGCCACCCCTCGGCTCTGGCCCCTGGCAAGCGCCCGCGACTCACCCCCAACCCAGCTATGGCCTTCCACAAGGGCAAGCTGTATATGCCCTTCGGCACCCCCGGCGGCGACATGCAGCCTCAGGGCATGGTGCAGATGTTCCTCAACATGGTCGAGTTCGGCATGGACCCCCAGCAGGCCGTCGAGGAGCCTCGAGCCGGCTCCTGGAGCCACCCCGACTCCTTCTGGCCCCATACCTACAAGCCAGGCCAGGTAGAACTCGAAAGCCGCATCGGTAAGGACGTGGCCGCCAGCCTGGAAAAGCGAGGCCACAAGGTCACCTGGCTCTCGGACTGGGGCTACCGCGCCTCCGGCCTCTGCGGCATCCAGGTAGACCGCAAAAAAGGCGTCCTCATCGCCGCCGCGGACCCCCGCGCCGACTCCTACGCCGTGGGTAGGTGAACCATACATCATTTCGGTGAGCCTTTAGCCCTGAGCGTAGCCGAATGGGGTAGTCGAGAAACCTCAACGTCCCGGCTGCCACCATCACGCTCCATATGGATAACCGCGCGTTCCCAAAGCGTTGGCGAAACATTACATGGGTGGGGGATAAAAGGACTTGTCATCCTGAGCGGAGTCCGTACTCGGGCGTAGTCGAAGGATCTATGCCCATCATCAGGTCCCTTCTGGCCCCTCAGATACTTTCTCTTTGAGCGCTCGGTACCGGTCGAGGCTTGATGCATACGTAAGAATTGACCGTCACCAAGGAAATTCCTTCTCCCCTTGTGATGCCTGGTGCCAATTGAGGCTTGTGTGGCAGATACGGCGGCAACCGCCTCCAAGATAATTCCTTCTCCCTTGATGGGAGAAGGCGAAGGATGAGGGTGAAACCCTATGGACACGCTGCTTTATCACTGCCACCTGTCACGCTGCGTGTATCCCTCCCAAAATCGCGGGAAACGTTAGCAAGGAGGCTCCCCCATGCCCACCAGACTCCGCATCGGCCTCATCGGCGCCACCTCCGGCGCCGAGCGATGGGGCGCCCGCGCCCACATCCCAGCCCTCCTCGCCCTCCGCGACGAGCTAGACTTCGCCGCTGTCTGCACCGCCCACAAAGAGACCGCCCTGGAGGCCCAAAAAGCCACCGGCGCCCGCCTCGCCTTCTGGGACTACCAGCAGCTAGTCCAATGCCCGGACATCGACATCGTCTCCGTAGCCGTCCGCATCCCCCTCCACCGTCCCATCGTCATGGCCGCTATCGACGCCGGCAAGCACGTCTTCTGCGAATGGCCCCTCGGCATGGACTCAGCCCAGGGCCAGGAGATGGCTAAAGCCGCCAAGGCCCGCAAACTCTATACCGCCATTGGCACCCAGGGGCGATTCTCTCCCGCCGTTATGTACGCCCGCGACCTCATAAAACAGGGCTTTATCGGCAAACCCCTCCACTTCAACCTCTCCCAGTTCATCGGCACCGGCATCGGCCCGCGGCGCTCCGACCGATGGTGGTCCGTCAAGGCCGAGAACGGCGGCGGCGCGCTCAACATCTCCATGGGCCACGCCCTGGACACCATGCGCTGCTGCCTCGGCGAGGTCAGCGAAGCCTGGGGCATCACCGACACTCTGGTCAAAGAGACCACCTTCACCGATACCAAGGAGCGCGTCGATATCACCTCGGTGGACACCGTCATGGCGACAGTGAAGCTCAAGGGCGGCGCATCGGGCGTCATGCATGCCAGCACCGTCAGCAAGACCGGCTCGGGCTTCCGCTTCGACATCTACGGCGACAAAGGCCACCTGCTGATCGAAGCCCCTACCTACGTCCAGTACTCCCCCGGCACGGTCTCCGGCGCCACTGCCGACGATAAGTTCCACAGCCTCCCCATTCCCAAAGAATATACCCTCGTCGCCAGTCCCTCTCCCTCCGACCAGTCCTTCCAGGTCGCCCAGCTATACCATCGACTCGCCGACGCCATCCGCCACGGCCAGCCCTTCCACCCCAACTTCGACGACGGCCTATCTCTCCACCGCACTCTAGAAGCCATCAACCGCTCCTCCACCTCCGGCCGATGGGAGAAAGTAACCTAACCCCTTGATGACGGTCCACCTTCAGAACGGGCCTTCTGGGGTCTTGTGGTTCTTCCCCTCAGGTGCCCCCTCTTCTCCTATTGCAAAGGAGAAGAGGGGGATAGAGCCTGCCCTGAGCCTGGCCGAAGGGGGGTGATGAGGTGATCCTTATTTCTCTTCCCCTTCCAGCAGGAGGGGGATTAAGGGGATGGTATCCCGCCTTATGCCACGCTGGTCTTTTGTGTACAGGCCTACGAAACCCCCAGCGCCTTTAACCCCGCCCTTGCTATATCCTCATCATCCTTCCCTGACGGCAGCCCGCCAACCCCAATGCCACCCAGCAAGCTCCCATCCTTGGCATTAATCACCAGCCCGCCCTGAAGCTGCACCAGCTGGGGATCGCCAAAGTCCGCCACAGTTCTCCCTGTGGTCTTCAACTGCTCCGCAAAGGCTATCGTATCCATCCGCCTGATGGCCGAGGTATAGGCCTTCCTCAGGGCAAAGGTCGGCCTTATGCACTTGTCCATCCGGGCGTAAGCCAGCAGGTTCCCCATATCGTCGACAATCGCCATATCCACGGGCCGTCGGTTGGGGTTCTTGTTAAAGTCAGCCACCATGGCGTTAATCGCGTCCTGGCACTGTTTTAGACTCAACATTTGTTTCTGGTACATCGCTCCCGCCTCCTGCTAAATTTGTCCCGACGGGCGCATTGTATTAAGAAGACCAATGATTATCCAGTCGACGGCCCGGCCCTACGCCAGCCTCAGCGCCCGCGCCACCCGCACCACCACCGTCGGCAGCGGCTCCATCCTCGGCAGGCCCCACCATACCGCCGCAGCAGACGCCACCCCGATAACCCCTCCCCCCACCACGTCCGACAGGTAATGCGCCCCCGCAAACACCCTGGATAGGCTCCACAGCGCCGCCGCCGCCAGCACTGCCCACCCTACCGGCCTAATCGCCAGCCACACGCTGAAGGCCACCGCGAAGGATAGGGCCGATGCGTTGGCAGGGAAGGACGAGTCTGTAGGTTCGTAGAACAGGAGGCGCAGGTCCAAATCGTTGAAGGGTCGTGTTCTGAAATAGAAGTCGTTGAACACAAGCATTGCTAGATTGGCAAATCCCAGGGCAATCACAGCGCGCAACACGGCGTATTGGCGCTTTGCCCGCGTCTCGGCGTCTTTGCCCCAAAACCATAGGCCCAGCAACCCCAGGGCCAGCGCCACGGGTATTAGATAGTCGTTAGCCGCCAGCCTCGCCGCGTCGTCCAACACCTCCCACCGGCCCGCCCACTGGTTCAGCCACAAGACTATCTCCCGGTCCGCGCCGCTCATCGACTGCGTATCCCCCTAAAACTGGCCGACAGCGCATGAATGAAGCTGGCGTGCCGCAATGCCGACATGCCGGCCAGATACCGGCCGTCCTTTGGCCGCATCTGCCAGTTGACCAGCGAGCTGACCGCCATCGTAAATACCACCGCCGCCCCGCACGCCGCCACAAACAGCATCGCCTGCTGGTTGCCGTTCAGCCCGGCCTCGGTGTCCGGCACGTTTCGCGGCTCCGAGGCGAAAAACCAGCCAAAGGCCCCCGTGGTCAACGCTAGGCCGAATATGAAAGTGACTGCTCTATGCGGTATTAAGTAGACGCCCTTAAGAAGGCTGTATGATGCGGCCATCTGCAGAACGCCGAGGGCGGAGATAAAGACAAAAACTAGATAGTCTAGGACGAAGGGCACTTAGGAACGTTCGACGGTGGGCGTGATTGCCTCTTGGCCCCCGGCCCCTGACTCCACCGTCAGTTTGCGCACGCTGGCAAAGTGACTCAGCCCCACCACCACTGGCAGAAGGATGGAATAGAAGACCTGTCCCAAACTCGCGTCCGTCATCCATGCCACCAGGGGCAGAGGTATGAAGCTCATAGCTATGGCTGTTGTGGACTTACGAAAGATAATTACGGCGCCTAAGGCCACCATACCCATGATGATACCCGCGGGGTAAACCAGCGTCATTAGCACGCCTAGAGCCGTGGCCGCGCCTCGACCTCCTCGGAATCCTAGATAGAAAGGCCAGTTGTGGCCCGCCACCGCCGCCAACCCGGCAGCCATCTCCGCCAGGACGCCATCCATCAACGCCTTCGTGATGAGCAGCGCCAGGACGCCCTTCAGAGCGTCTATTACACAGACTAAGGAGCCGGCCCTCAGCCCTAAAGTTCGGAAGACGTTAGCGGAGCCGGCATTCCTATCTCCCAACTCTCGGATGTCCGCGTTTATAAGCAGGCGTCCGGTAATGTAGGCCGTCGGAAAAGACCCCACCAGATAAGCCAGGGGAACAACTACAAACCAGCCCAGGCTATCCCAGTGCATAGACCCTATACCTCGCCTTCACCAGGCCTTTGCTCAGGCAATGGGTTTCTTAGGTCTTTACCAGGCTGGGCTTTGCCGCGGTGCACCAGTGCAGATACTTAGGGTTGTTGCCCGTCACCACCTGGAAATAGGCGTCCCGCAGCGCGCGCGATATCGGCCCCACCTTGCCGTCGCCGATGTTCCGGTGGTCCAGCTGCACCACCGGCGTCAGGTGCGCTGCGGTGCCGGTCAGAAACATCTCGTCGGCGGTGTAAAGCTCCGGCCTGGCGATGTGCGACTCGATGACCTCCAGCCCCATCTCTTCCCTGGCGAGGTGCATAATCGTGCTGCGAGTGATGCCCGGCAGAACGTTATCGATAAGCGGCGGCGTGTACAGCTTGCCGCCCCGCACCACGAAAACGTTCTCGCCGGAGCCTTCCGACACAAACCCGCTGTGGTTCAGCACTATGGCCTCGTCAAAGCCCGCCAGTACCGCCTCCGTCTTCGCCAGAATGCTGTTAATGTATATCCCCGTAAGTTTAAAACGAGGCGGTATTGTCTGATCGTCGGGCCTGCGCCAGCTGGAGGTGCAGCACTTTAGCGCGTCGGCCTCCAGGTACTTGCCAAAGGGTATAGTGATGAGACAGAAGTCGCTGTCCAGCTCGTGCAGCTTCAGGTTCGCCACCCGCTCGGCGCTCTTGTAGGCCAGAGGCCGGATGTAGATGTCCTGAGTGTAGCCGCAGCGCTCCACCAGCTCCACCGTGATTTTGCACAGGTCGTCCACAGAATACGGAAGGTTCATCATCAGGATGCGGCAGCCCTGCATCAGCCGTTCGTAATGCTCTCGAAGCCTGAAAATAAAGACCGTCTCCTTGCCGGCGTTCCAGTTGCCGCGAACGCCCTCAAAAGCGCCCGTCCCGTAGTGCAGAGCATGGGTAGTGATGCTGACCTTGGCCTCTTCAAGAGGCACAAATTTGCCCTTAAAGAACGCCAGCGATTTGGGACTCATCGCGGACTCCTAAAATCGATTTTTTGAAAGTGTGTCAATTATAATGACGCCCAATCTATAACACAACAAAAGCGAATTACGTTGGATTCTAAGTTTGCTGTGAACCTGGTCCTTGTCCTCGCCGGCGCCGCCGCCCTGTCCGGCGGTATCGCCCTCGCCCTGCGCGCTGACGACAACCCGGGCATGCGCATCCTCCTTCCCACCCCCACGCCCATCCCTCAGATGGCGGTCTTTGTCAGCGGGTCCGTAGCCTCTCCCGGCGTCTACACCCTGCCTCCAGGCAGCCGCGTCCAAGACGCTGTCGACGCCGCCGGCGGCTTCCTCCGCGACGCCGACGCCTCGTCGGTGAACCTGGCCCGGCGCATCCGCGACGAGGAGCAAGTCCACGTGTCCAGAGTCGGCGAGACCTCCACCATTGTAGCCTCAGTTCCGAATAGCCCCGACAGAATAGATATAAACTCCGCATCCTCTGAAGAACTCCAGAAGCTGCCTGGAGTCGGGCCTGTCCTGGCCGGCCGCATTATCGAGTTTCGAGACAATAACGGACCCTTTCGCTCCGCCGACGAGCTGCTCCTGGTCCAGGGTATCGGCCCCTCCACCTACCAAAACATGCGGGACCTGATAACCGTAGGGCCAGGCAGCCCTTGAGAGTGCTATTCCTTGTCGCTGCCTGGGTCGGAGGCCTGATTTTAGGCCTTCACGCCGACGTCAGCCTGTCAGTCACTTTACCTCTGCTCGCCGCAGCATTGCTGGCGGCGGCGGCGCTCCTTCTTATCAAAAAGACTCTGTGGCCCGCCCTTTTGCCTACGCTCTTTTTACTTGCCTTAATTCGGGCTGACTGGGGGCAAGCGCCAGCGCCGCCGACTGTCCCCGACGAAGGCATCCTGGGCGTCATGGAAGGCATTATCGTCAGCGACCCCCAGGCGCGCGGCGCCAGCGTCCAGTTCGTGCTGCGGAGCGATGTACTGGATTTAGGACAGGGCCCTCTCCAAGGGAGTCACCGCATCCAAGTCTCCGCCCGGCCATCGCGAGGTCTGGTGGAGTCGCGCCGCGAGCCCTTCTTCCGCTACGGCGACCGTCTCCGCCTCCAGGGCCGCCTCGACAAGCCTCCCATCTTCGACACCTTCGACTACCGTGACTACCTGGCGCAGCAAGGCATCCACCTCACCATAGCCTTCCCCACCGTGGAGCTTCTGACAGAAGACCAGGGCAACACCTTTCAGTCCTGGGTTTATAAATTACGCGGCCATTTATCCACGTCCCTGCGAGACGCCCTGCCGGAACCCCAAGCGTCCCTGTCCCAGGCGCTGCTTTTAGGCCAGCGCGGCGGCTTCCCCTCCGAACTGTCCGAGGACTTTCGGGACACCGGCACGTCACACTTGCTAGCCATATCGGGACTGCAAGTGAGCATGCTGATGGCTATCGCCCTTGGGCTGGCGGCCTTTCTTTTCGGGCGCAGACGGCAGTCATATCTTTTAATCCCCCTAGCTCTTATCTGGGCCTACACCCTGGTCAGCGGCATGTCTCCCTCCGTGGTGCGATCCGCCATCATGGGAAGCGTATTCTTGGCCGCGCTGGCGGCGGGCCGTCCGAGAAGCGTGCTGCCTTCACTAGCGGTAGCAGCCGCTGTTATGGCGGGCCTGGACCCCAAAGTCTTGCAGGACATCTCCTTCCAGCTCAGCTTCGCCGCCGTCGCCGGCATCGCCGTCCTGGGAGTCCCCATGACCGACACGCTGCGCTCTCGTCTTGAGACGACTCCCCACGGCCAAACCTTAGCGGCCAAGGCCTTCCTGTGGACAAGTGCGGCTATCATAATCTCCGTAGCGGCAACCGCCGCAACCCTTCCGCTGGTGGCCTTTAACTTCCACCAAATACCCCTCCTAGGTATCCTTGCCACCGTCCTCTCTCTGCCCGTCCAGCCTGCCATCCTGGTCCTATCCATCGCCACCGCCTTCGCCGGGCTTATCAACTCGACTCTAGGCCAAGTCGTCGGCTGGTTTGCCTGGCCGGTGCTGACCTATCAAATCGAGCTTGTCGAATTTATGGCCCAAGTCCCCGCAGCCATCATCGATGTCCCACGATTTAGCGCCGCCCTGGTCTGGATGTATTACGGTTTGCTTTCGGCAGCCGTCCTCTGGCCTTCATATCTCAAAGCTCTGGCATCCCGGGTCCGCGCCCCTGCCATCCCCAAACTTGGCCTCAACCTCGACCAGTACGCCGCAGGTAAAGTTACCCTTGCCCTCGGCCTCGTCGTCTTCGCCGCCATGGCCTGGGCCCGTGTCCTGACCGCCCACGATGGCCGACTTCATGTAACCTTCCTCGATGTCGGCCAGGGAGACGCCATATTCGTCGAGACGCCCCAGGGCCTACAGGTCCTCATCGATGGCGGCCCCGACGCTTTCCTGGCCGCCCGCCGTCTCGCCGGCGAGCTTACCTTTTGGGACCGCAGCCTTGACGCGGTTGTGGTGACTCACACTGACGAGGACCACCTACGAGGTCTGGTCGGCGTGGCCCGTCGATTTAATCCGGGCCTTGTCCTGGAAGGGAAGTCGGATGCCTCCCCGGTATACCTGGAATGGCGCCAGGCCCTCGAAGATCGAGGCATCGAGGCGCAATTCGTGTCGCGCGGTCAGGCGGTAGCACTGGAGGACTACCTCTGGCTTGAAGTCCTGCACCCTGTATCGAACAGAGAGCATCCCAACCAGAACAACAACAGTCTGGTGCTGAGACTGGTCTATGGCGGCATAAGTTTCTTGCTGACCGGGGACATTGAGGAAGAGGCCGAAATCTCGTTAACCGAAGGCCCGGGTGTGTTAGCGAGTACAGTCCTTAAAGTCCCCCACCACGGCAGCCGCACCTCGTCCACACCAGCTTTCCTCTCCACGGTGTCGCCGTCTGTCGCGGTGGTCCAGGCTGGCCCCGACAACCCTTTTGGCCATCCCCATCCGGAAGTCATGAACCGGCTGGCATCAGCTTCCCCCGGTCAGGTCTATACGACGGCCCGAAACGGCCACGTGAAGTTCATCACTGACGGGCAGGACCTATGGGTGAGAACCCAGCGCTGACTTCGCCTGTTATACTACGAACAAAGCCTACTTCTGGAGACACCGTGCCACGCATTGACGGCCGCCGCAGCGACCAGATTCGCCCCACATCCATCACCACCGGCTACCAGGCCTTCGCGGAAGGCTCCGTTCTTATCGAGATGGGCCAGACCAAGGTTATCTGCGCCGCCAGCATCGAAGAAAAAGTCCCGGGCTGGCTCCGGGGCCAGGGCAAAGGGTGGGTCACCGCCGAGTACTCTATGCTGCCCCGCTCCACGCTGTCACGCACCCCTCGCGAGTCTGGCGCAGGCTCGGTCAAAGGGCGCTACGCTGAAATCCAGCGCCTAGTGGGCCGCGCCCTCCGCGCTGTCACCGACCTTAAATCCCTGGGCGACCGCACCATCACCATCGACTGCGACGTTTTGCAGGCCGACGGCGGCACCCGCACTGCCTCCGTCACCGGCGCCTACGTCTGCCTCTACACAGCCCTCAACGGCCTGGTGCGAAAGGGTGTCATGAAACGCGTGCCCTTGCATTCCGCCGTGGCGGCCGTAAGCGTGGGCCTGGTGAACGATGAACTATTGCTGGACTTGTGCTATGAAGAGGATTTCCGCGCCGGCGTGGACCTCAACATCGCCATGACCAGTCAGGGCGATCTAGTCGAGATCCAAGCCACCGGCGAAGGCGGCGCCTTCAGCCAACAAGTCCTGTCGCAGGCGGTAATTTTAGGCGAGAAGGGCATCAGGGAGCTGCTGGAAGTGCAGCAGCAAGCCCTTCAGGCCTTGAAACCCCTGCGCACCATTTAAGGCGCTCCTAAGAGCCCGCTGCCACCTTCAGTCGTTCTGCATTTTTTGACAAGCGGGGCGTCACAGGTCAGGCTTGGCGTCCTTCTGCATCCCGAATAAAATAGAGACATAAACATGCTCTTTTAGGGCTGCTTGCCTAATTCATAAGTTAGGTTTGCAGTGCCTAACAAATTAGGGAATCCAGCAATGGAGGTGTGTGATGAAGTGGCCGTGGAGTCGCAAAGAAGGAACCCAAACCACAGAGCGCAAGGAAACGCAGTCCAAGTCAGCGTGCTCTCATCCCGTGAGCCACCAAGTCCAAATGCACGAAGATCTCAAACACCCGGACAAGATAACTAGCGTTAAGTGCACCCAGTGCGGGAAGACCCTGACGCCTGCCGATCTCGGCGTAGAGGGCTAAGCCCCCGCGGTGGCAGGACCGCCAAAAGCGAGTCTCAGACCTTTGTCTAGCTTTGGTGCAGGGCCCAGGGAGGGCGGGAAATTGCCCCCTAGCCTACCCGCTTCACGCCCAGGGTTAACTCCATTCCGTCCACGCTCTGCTCCTCGACGTGGCCTCCGTCCTCCGCCTCGCCCTCCCTTAGCCCCTCCGACAGCGTTTCGAGCTTTACATAATCGCCGAAGCGCTCCATAACGCGGCGCACCTCGTCGGGCCCACGGTAGTAGGTGACTATTCTGTCCGTCACCTCAAACCCCGCCGACTTTCGCAAGTTCTGGATTCGATGCACCAGCTCCCGCGCCAGCCCCTCCTCCATAAGCTCAGGCGTCACATTGGTGTCCATGCCTACCAGATACCCCGCGTCAGCAACAAACTGCCATCCCTCGACTAATGCGGCCCGCGTCTCGCCTGCAATGGAGGTGCCAGCCTTCTGGAACAAGTCGTCATCCTTGGATAACAGTGCCAGTTCCTTAACGTTAAGCTCGTCTAGCACCTGCTCTCGAATCTGCTCCAGGTACTCCGCTTCTGACGGGTCGCGAGGAGCCACCACAGCCTTGGACAGCGGCAGCCGCACCTTCTTCCCTGACCGCGCCCTGGCATCCCGGCCCAGGCTGCATATGCGCATCGCCAGCCGCGTGGCATCCATCAGCGGCTGGTCCAGCAACGAGGCGTCGGCTTTGGGGAACCGGGCCAGGTGTACGCTCTCCGGCGAATGCCGGTCCGCCGTTCGCACCAGGTTCTGATACATAGACTCCGCCAGGTACGGCGTGTACGGCGCCAGCAGCTTGGACAACGTCGTGAGACATGTATACAGCGTCGTGTACGCCGACACCTTGTCCTGGTCGTTCTCGCTCTTCCAGAAGCGGCGGCGGCTCCGCCGCACGTACCACGTCGATAGTATATCGACGAACTCCTGTATACGGCGCCCGCCGTTAGTCGGGTCGTACTGTTCCAGGTTGTCCGTCACCTGCCGCACCAGGACGTTCAACTCAGACAATATCCACCTGTCCAGCTCCGCCGTGGGCTTCCATCCCTTCCTGACCTTCGTCGGGTCGTACTTGTCGATCTCCGCGTAGGTGACAAAGAAGGAGTAGACATTCCACAGCGTGAGGATGAACTGCCTCACCACCTCGTTCACCAGCCGCTGCGAGAATCGCCGCGACTCGCCCGGCTGCGTCGCTGTATAGAGGTACCACCGCACTGCGTCCGCCCCCTGCGAGTTAATGACCTCCCAGGGGTTCACAACGTTGCCCTGGGACTTGCTCATCTTCCGGCCCTTCTCGTCCAGAATCAGGCCCAGGCAGATAACGTTCTTGTAGCTGGGCTCGTCCGCCAGCAAGGTCGACAGCGCCAGCAAGCTGTAGAACCACCCTCGAGTCTGGTCCACCGCCTCGCAGATATAGTCGGCGGGAAACCGCCCTTCCGACTGCACTCGCTGGAAGTCATCGTCAGAGATCACATGCCACTGGGCATAGGGCATGGCGCCCGAGTCGAACCACGCGTCCATGACCTCCGGGATGCGCTTCATGACGCCTTGGCACTCGCGGCACTTAATCTCGATTTCATCCACATAGGGCCGGTGCATGTCCAGCCCATCAACTCTGGGCTTGTAGGCCGGCGTAGCCATCGCCTTCAGCTCCGCCAGCGACCCGACGCAGTGGTAGTGCCCGCACTGGCCGCACTGCCACAAGGGTATCGGCGTACCCCAGTACCGCTCCCGCGATATCGCCCAGTCCACCAGGCCCCGCAGCCACTCGCCGAAACGCCCCTCCTTGATATATTCCGGGTACCAGTTAATCTGCTGGTTATTGCGGATGAGGTTGTCCTTCATCGCCGTCATGCGGATGTACCAGGACTCCTTGGCGTAGTACAGCAGCGGCGTCTTGCACCGCCAGCAGAAGGGGTATGTGTGCAGGTACGTCTCACGCTTGAACAACAGACCCCGCTGCGTCAGGTCCTTCACAATCATTTCGTCGGCCTGCTTGACGAACTTCCCCGCCCACGGGTAGCTGCCCGTAAACTGTCCCTGCAAATCGACGGGCTGCACAAAGGCCAGCCCCTCGCTGCGCCCCGCGTTCAAGTCCTCCTCGCCGAAGGCCGGCGCAATGTGGACAATGCCCGACCCATCCTCCAGCGACACGAACTCCCCGCCGATAACCCGCGGCGTGTACTCCGATACCGCCTCCAGCGACTTCGTATCCTTGACCTCGACGCCATACTGCGCGGGGTCGTATAGCTTGTGGTACGCGGCGCCAATCAGTTCGGCGCCTTTGACCGACGTCACCGCCTCGTGCGGCACCTTCACCACCTTGCCCACCAGCGCCGACGCCATGACCATCCAGTAGGGCTGCCCTTCATTCTCGATGCGCAGGATTGAATATTGGGCGTCAGGGTTCAGGGCCAGGGCCGTGTTGCCTGGCAGGGTCCAGGGTGTCGTCGTCCAGGCCAGGAAATAGACGTTCACAGCCGCCTCGGCGGGCAGTTTAGCTTGAAGTTTCTTGGCCTGCGGCGTGCCCTCTTTAATCGCAAACTTCACAAACACCGATGGGTCTCGCGTGTTCTCCTGGTAGCCTAGCGCCACCTCGTGAGAGCTTAGCGAGCTGACGCATCGAGGGCAGTGAGGCGTAGCCTTAATGCCTTTATAAATCAGGTCCTTGTCCCACAGGCTCTTTAGTATCCACCAGCCGGTCTCAATATAATCGTTGGTCAGGGTGACGTAGGGGTCCTTCATATCCACCCAGTAGGCGATGCGGTTCGTCAGGTCCTCCCACTCCTTAACATAACGAAACACGCTCTCGCGGCACTTCTGGTTGAACTTTTCGATGCCATAGTTCTCGATGTCCCGCTTGGTCCTCAGCCCCAACTCTTTCTCGATCTCCAGCTCCACTGGCAGGCCGTGGGTATCCCATCCACCCTTCCTGATGGGCCGGTATCCCTGCATGGTCTTGTAGCGGCAGATGATGTCCTTGAACACCCGGGCCAGGACGTGGTGGATGCCGGGGCTGCCGTTGGCCGTCGGCGGGCCCTCGAAAAGCATAAATAGCGGCCTGCCGTCATCCTTGCCGCTCTTCTCAAAAATCTGGTTCTCTTTCCAGAACTGAAGGACCTTAGTCTCCAACTCTGGAAAGCTGGCCCTGCTGTTGACCTTTTCAAACATGCTCGATAAAGCTCCTATCGATGCGCCTGCTGCGCTAGAACGGTTTTTCGCAGGGCGTCACGCGCAAATCTGGGTGCCTAGCCCTGCGTTCCTGGACTCGCTCTCGAGTCGGTATGCCGCCCACGCCGGCATGCTCCACCTTTACACTGGCGGCGGCGGCGGCGAATAGCGCCGACTCGGCCGGGTCCCTGGTTTCCGAATATCGTACCAGAAAGGCCGCGGCGAATACATCGCCCGCGCCCGTAGGGCTGACCTCCCGCGCCGCATATGCCGGTACACGATGCCATCGACCGTCCCATCGGCCCACGGAGCCCTGCTCGCCCTTAGTGATAATCAAGATGCCCGGCCACTCGTGCCATGTCTTCGGCAGCACTCTCTCCACCAGGTCTTCTTCCGAAAGTGCCATCACATGCGAGCAACGCAATATATCGCCGCCATCCCATTCGACGGGCTTAACGCGTCCATCCGGCAGCCGCTCCCGCATCCATCCCTGGGGGCATATCCCAACCAGGCTGTCACTCGCGCCGATTGGCAAACTTGCCTTAACCTCTCTATATACCGGCGCTATCAACTGCACTGGACACCCTCCCCACGCTTTCGGCACATCTCCGCCATCGATATGGCCCGCCACCGAGTGTATCCGCTGCGCCCGCTTGCCATCCTTATAGATATTCTCAAAAACCGTGGCGGTCTCCGATGGCAAGTTGACCACCTCAACCCCCTCCAGCGCCGTCAGCGCCCCCTGCGGCGCCCCGCGAGTTACCAGCCCCACCCTCCGGCCCAATCGTACCGCCGCCAGCGACGCGTAAAAAGCCGCGCCCCCCGGCGCGCTTCCGCCCTTAACTATGTCTAGTGTGACATGGCCTATGACCAAAAAATCCGGGGTGCCGTCCTTCTTCACGGCTGCTCCAGCCACAAAAAGAACTCTCGATTTCCATCGGCCCCTGTTATCGGCGATGTCGTCAGCCCTCGCAGCCTTAACCCTTGCCCCACCGACCACACCACCAGCCCCCCAAGCACCTTGGCATGCACCTTCGGGTCCCTGACAATACCACCCTTTCCCACCTCCTCCCTCTCCGCCTCGAACTGTGGCTTCACCAGCGCCGCCACCATACCTGGCCGCTCCAGATGCGGCAGCGCGTTGGGAATCACCTTGGTCAGCGATATGAACGACACGTCTATAACAACCAGTCCCACCTTTTCCGGCAGTTCGAAGGGATGGTGGGCGTTCACCTCCTCCATCGACACCACCCTAGGGTCCTGCCGCAGGCGGTAGTCCAGCTGCCCGCGCCCCACGTCTACGGCGTAAACCCGCCGCGCGCCCCGTTGCAGCAAGCAGTCGGTAAACCCGCCCGTCGAGGCCCCCACGTCCAGGCACACCAGCCCCTCGGGGTTGATTCCAAACTCGTCCAGCGCGCCGGCCAGCTTGTGCCCGCCTCGACCCACATACGGCTCCCCCTGCGCCACCGACAGCCTGGCGTCTTCAGCGACGGCGGTGCCCGGCTTCGTAACCTTCTGCCCATCCACCAAGACCCGGCCAGCCATGACCAGCGCCTGGGCACGCTGGCGGCTTTCCGCCAGTCCCTGCTCGTGGAGCAGCACATCCAATCGTCGCTTCCCAACTTTTGGGGCCATAACTCTCCCAAAATTGACACCTAACTTTATGATAAACTATACTCGACGCCTGCAAGGAGAGTATTACTGTGCCCAAGAGAACCTTTCAGCCTAAAGTCCGTCGGCGGATGCGCGTCCACGGCTTCATCCGGCGCATGCGCACCCGCGGCGGCCAGTCGGTCCTGAAGCGCCGCCGCTTCAAGGGCCGGCACCGTCTCACTGTTTAACAACTTATTCCTGGTGAATGCGTAAAGATCAGAGGCTGAAGGGGAAAGAGCGGTTCTCACAGATTTTCGAGGGAAGCAGGGGTTGGGCCAACTCTCGTCTCGTCCTTAAAGCCTTGCCCAACTCCTCCGCCGAAACCCGCTTTGGACTCGTGACCTCTCGAAAAGTCGGCGGCGCGGTGCTGCGGAACACCCTTAGACGCAGGCTGAGAGAAATAGTGCGCGTCACGCCGGTAAAGTCCGGCTGGGACGTAGTTATTATCGTTAGGAGCGGCAAAACAGAGCCAAGTTTCCAGGAGTTGCAGGACGCCTTGCACAATCTTCTCCGCAGGGCCGGTCTGCTGGAACCCCTAAACCCTGGTCTATAAGTCTGAGGAAAACAATACGTTGAAGCGTCTAGCCTTACTTGCCCTTGAGCTGTACCAAAAAATTATATCCCCCTACCTGCCCGGCATCTGTCGTTACCAGCCCACCTGCTCTCATTACGGCCATCAGGCTATCATGACCTACGGCGTGACTAAGGGCGGGGTCCTGGCCGTTAAACGGCTGGCGCGGTGCCGCCCCCTGGGAGGCAAGGGTTACGACCCGGTCCCTTAATTGAGCCACACCACTAGAACCCTCATAAAAAAGCGCCGCGCCGCCGCGCCCCTGCTCCTATCCACCCTTTTTATATTTCTCCTCGCGGCCGCTTGCACCGGCGGCGACGTCATCGGCACCGCTAAAGGCTGGACCCCCGTCGCCGTTGAAAACGGCATTGTCTACGTGGCCGCCCGCGATGGCAGCGTCATTGCCCTGGACTCCGCCGCCCTTGATCGAGACGAGCGCGCCCTGCCCCTTTGGGAGTTCCGCCCGCCCCGTTCCAACGACGTCGATCAGACCCTGGGTTCCGTCTTCGGCCCCCCGGCCGTTGGTCCCGAATATATCTACGCAGGCGGTGTTCTAGAGGACGAAGACCGGGGCCGAATCGTGGCCCTGAAAAAAGACAGAAGCTCCTCCAGCCGTATTGAAGATGACGAGTGGGAAAAAGTCCTGGCGGGCGGCATCGTCACAGGCGTGGTCCTCCATGACCAGACGGTGCTGGTCGGCAGTGAAGACGGCCACCTCTATGCCCTCAACGCCGGGAATGGCGAGCAGCTTTGGGCCTTCCCCACCGAGGGCTTAAAACAAGGTAAGACCAAAGAGAAGCGAGTCTGGTCTACCCCCACCGTCGCCGACGGCGTCGTCTATTTCGGCGCCCTGGACGACTATTTCTATGCTGTGTCCTTGCAAGACGGCCAGCTAATGTGGAAACACGAGACGGGCGGGGCCGTCGTCACAAAACCTCTGATTGTCGGCGACCTGGTTATCTTCGGCTCCTTTGACCGCAAGCTCTACGCCCTTCGTCGAAGCGACGCTGGAGTGGCCTGGACCTTCGAGTCCGACAACTGGTTCTGGGCCGGCCCCGTCACCGACGGCCGCACGGTCTACGCTCCATCCACCGACGGCAAGGTCTACGCCCTCCCCCTGGACCGCCAGACCAACCACCCACCCCTCTGGGTACGGGATTTAGGCAAGCCTATTACTTCGACTCCCTTCCTGGCTGAAAGACGGCTGGTAGTCTCCACTGAAAATGGCATAATCTCATTGCTTAATATTCAGGCTGGCGGCTCTGTGGAGGCGGTTCCCATTGAAATAGACAAGCGCATCCGCGCGCCCCTGGTGGGGGAAGGGCCCGCGGCCTCGCCCAGGGTATACTTCGCCGACAGCGACAGCGTGGTGCGCTCCCTGGACGTGGAACGCTGGCGGGTAAGATGGACCTTCTCGACAAAGGCGGATTGAGGAAGTAATGGACGCCATTGGATTCCTGTGGAATGAAGTGATCATCAGGCCCATGATCAACGGCCTGGTCTTCCTCTATTCCATCCTCTTCAGCAACATGGGCCTGTCCATCATTTTTTTCACCCTTATCGTCCGCCTCATCCTGCTTCCCCTGACCCTGAAGCAGATACACCAGATGCGGCGTATGACCTCCATCCAGCCCAAGCTTTCCGAGCTCCGCGACAAGTATAAAGGCGACCCCAAGAGGCTCTCCCAGGAGACCCTAGGCCTATATAAGCAGGCTGGCGTCAACCCTATAGGCTGCCTTGGCCCTATGATTATTCAGTTCCCCATATGGATAGGCCTCTATCAAGCCCTTATCAAGACCCTGCCCACCAATCCGGACAGTGTCGTCAGCCTCTCCGAAAAGCTCTACTCCTGGCTTCCCCTGGTCCACACCGCCGTGCCCCTCAGCAGCCAGTTCCTGTGGATGGACCTGGTGGAGCCGGACCCCTCCGTCATCGTTATGCCTCTGCTCGTCGGCGCGTCGACGTGGGTACAGCAGAAGATGAGCACCCTGCCTTCCTCCGATCCCCGCCAGCAGTCCACCAACTCTATGATGCTCTGGATGTTCCCTATCATGCTCGGAGTACTCTCCCTTACCTTCCCCAGCGGCCTATCTCTATACTGGGTAGTTTCCAACGTGGTGGGTATAGGTATTCAATATTTCATAACTGGCTGGGGACCTTTATTCGCCAAGGCGCCCGCGCCTGTTGCAGCTCCAGCGGTCGTGGAGTCCCAGCCGAAAGGGGAGAAGTCTGAAGATGGAAAAGCCACAGACTCGGGAAGTGTCCGCCAAGAGCGTCGAGGAAGCCATAGAAATCGCAATGCACGAGCTAGACGCCGCTCGCGACGAGGTCGAAGTTGAGGTTATAAGCCGGGGCAAGCCTGGATTTCTAGGCATAGGCTCCGAGCAAGCCAGGGTTAAAGTCCGCAAGCTCAGCGGCAGCGAAAACGCCGGCGCCAGGGCTATGGGGGCCCTTAACAAGCTCCTGGACGGCATGGGCGTGTCCGCCACCGCCACCTTGCGCAGCGCCCACGACCCCCAGACCGGCGGCCCCCAGATTGACCTGGAAGGCGACGACTCTGGTCTGCTCATAGGCCGCAATGGAGAAACCCTTAGGTCCCTTCAGTATGTGGTGAACCTGCTGGTAAATCAGGACCGCGCGGACTCTGTGCGTGTTACCCTGGACGTGGAGCAGTACCGCAACCGTCGAGAAAAGGCCCTGAAGGAAATGGCCCGCCGCGTGGCCGAAAAAGTCTCCTCCAGCGGCAGGCCGGTTACCTTGGAACCTATGTCTCCCGCCGAGCGCCGCGTAATCCACATGGCCCTGGCCAACC
Source organism: SAR202 cluster bacterium (assembly GCA_016872285.1). Lineage (NCBI taxonomy): Bacteria > Bacillati > Chloroflexota > Dehalococcoidia > SAR202 cluster bacterium. The sequence goes on from VGZZ01000018.1 coordinate 19,316, forward strand.
ATCCTAGGGTCACCACCGAGAGCACCGGCTACGGCATGGGGCGCCGCATCTCTATCTCGCCGAAGCGAGGGGAACGCACAGGCCGGGGCTAAAGGACACCTCCAGACAGTAAGAGTTTGCCCTTGAGCAAGACGGGAAGGCTTCAAAGGTCTTCCATGTTTGACCTGGGCTGAATCTTAAACATATAATGAGGTTGTGATTAAGAAGGCTGTCGGGGCCCAGCCTCTCTCACTCCTAGACCATCCCAAAGAAGAATGTGGGTTGGTAGCTGTCTACACACCTGAAGACCACGCAGCCCGCGCGGTCTTTTTTGGTCTCTTTGCCCTACAGCATCGAGGGCAGGAGAGCGCCGGTATCGCCTCCTCCGACGGCCAGACCCTGCGCGTCCGCACCTCCATGGGCCTGGTAACCCAGGCCTTTCGAGAGGGCGACCTGGGCTATCTCTCCGGGCCCATGGCTATCGGCCATACCCGTTACTCCACCACTGGCTCCAGCCGGATCAGCAATGCCCAGCCCTTCCTGGTCTCCGGCGCCCACGGCCAGCTAGCCCTGGGACACAACGGCAACATTATTAACGCGCTAGAAGTGCGGCAGCAGGTCAAGGACCAGTGGGGCTGTTCCATGGCGTCCAGCAGCGATTCCGAGGCCCTGGCCTATATGCTGGTCAACGCCCCGGGCCAGGACTGGGGCGAGCGCGTCGCCTACTGTATGCGAAACGCCCGCGGTGCCTTCTCCGTCGTCGCCCAGATCAAAGACGCCATCATCGGCATCAAGGACCCCCTGGGCGTCCGGCCCCTGTGCCTCGGCAAGTTCGGCAAGGACGGCTGGGTTATCGCCTCCGAGACCTGCGCCCTGGACCATATTGGCGCCGAGTTCCAGCGCGAACTTGAGCCTGGCGAGACCGTCGTCATCGATAAAGACGGTCCGCATTCTTATATCTGGTCAGGACGAGACGGCAAACGCGCCCTCTGCGTCTTCGAGCTTATCTATTTCGCCCGCCCCGACAGCATCATAGAAGGCAGCCTGGTCTACTCGCGGCGCAAGGCCCTGGGCGCGCAGCTGGCACGCGAGCAGCCCGCTCAAGGCGCCGACCTGGTCATAGGCATACCCGACTCGGCCACCGCCGCCGCCGTCGGCTACGCCCAGGAGTCGGGGGTCCCCTACAGCGAAGGCCTGGTTAAGAACCGCTACGTGGGCCGCACCTTTATCGAGCCTGACCAGCGCCTTCGAGACCTCGGTGTCCAGCTAAAGCTTAACCCCTTGCCTGGCGTCATATCCGGCAAGCGAATCGTAGTGGTGGACGACAGCATCGTCCGAGGCACCACTACGCCCAAGGTGGTGAAGATGCTGCGCCGCGCCGGCGCCACGGAAGTCCACATGCGTATCTGCTCCCCGCCTATCGCTTGGTCCTGCCATTTCGGCGTCGACATGGCTACCCGCCGCGAGCTTATCGCCGCCAACAAGAACATTGATGAAATCCGCCAGTGGATAGGCGCCGATTCTCTGGGCTACCTCTCCGTTGATGGGCTAATGGAGGTGGTGGAGGGCAAGCAGGGAGGCTTCTGCAACGCCTGCTTTACCGGCAAGTACCCCATCCCCGTGCAGTTGGAGATGGACAAGCTGGCCCTGGAACGCTCCAACACCTCCGGCTAAGATTTCCCTCCCTTACTCTCACGTCTCTCTGATGCTACAATCCCTCCACACGTTCCCTTGTCCACGGAGGCCCCTTGACCGCTGAAGCCTACAAAGCCGCCGGCGTCGACATCCAGGCCGCCGACGCTATCAAAGAGAACATCGGCGCCTTCGCCGCCATCACCCATAACGACAACGTGCTCAAGGGCGTCGGCTTCTTCTCCGGCATGTACCGGCTCAGGGGCTATAAGGAACCTGTCCTGGTCTCCACCACTGACGGCGTCGGCACCAAGCTCAAAATCGCGGTGCGCCTAGGCCACTACGAGTCCCTGGGCATAGACCTGGTCAACCTTAACGTCAACGACCTGGTCCCCGCCGGCGCCACGCCCCTCTTCTTCCTCGACTACATATCCTTCGGCAAGCTCGACGCCCAGGTCGTCGAACCCCTGCTTCGGGGCATGGCCTGGGCCTGCCGCGAAATCGGCTGCGCGCTTATCGGCGGCGAGACCGCCCAGTCCCCCGGCCTCTACACCGGCGACGACTTCGACCTGGCAGGCACCATGGTCGGCGTCGTCGAAGAGAGCGCCATGGTCGACACCTCCCGCATCGCGGAAGGCGATGTCCTCCTCGGCCTCCCCTCCAGCGGCCTCCACACCAACGGCTACTCGCTAGTACGCAAGGTCTTCGGCATCGACGCCAACCCCGCCGTCCTCCATCGCCGCCACGACGAGCTAGGTCATACTCTTGGCGAGGAACTCCTTATCCCTCACCGATGCTACTACCAGTCCTTGTCTCCCCATTACTCTAAAGTCAAAGGGATGGCCCATATCTCCGGCGGCGGCCTCATCGGCAACGTGCCGCGAGTGCTGCCCCGTGGCCTGGCCGCCGCCATCGATACCAGCGCCTGGAAACCCAAACCTATCTTCAAAATGATCCAAAGCCAGGGCCGCATCTCCACCGACGAAATGTATCAAGTCTTCAACATGGGGATAGGCATGGTCCTGGTCTCTAGCCCCCAGCGCGTCTCCGCCCTCCAAAAAGCCCTCCCTGAAGCCGTGGTCATCGGCCATGTGGTCAAGCAGGATGGCCCTGACCGTGTTATCCTCCGACGCTCCTAAGCGCGAAATGTTTTCTCCATATTTGGCTCTCAACTTCATCTCTTCTCTTATGAAGCGCTACATTAGCAATCTATGGCGAGTGCCCTCTCTTCAATCTCCTCTCCCCTTGTGGGAGAGGATTATGGAACACCTTAATTCCCATATAATCGTGACATCCCGATGCTAATCGGGAAGGTGAGGGGTAAACCCAGCTTTGCACGAAAACTCGGTGTGCCCTTGATCCGGAAGCAGATATGAGGCGTAACATCTCGGCGGGGACCTTTGGGCCTGCTCCCATCAGGTTCTCCCCCTTCGGCCTGGAAGGCGAAGGGGGAGTTAGAGGGGGTTGTGGTGTATCATTTTTCTTTCCCCTTCCTCTTCGGGAAGGGGAAAAAGGGGATGGTGGCACCGAATGAGACCAACACCCCCATTTCCGTGCAAAGCCGGGTAAACCCTAGAGGCACGATGCTTTATCACTACTACCTACCACGCTGCGAATTATCCCTTTCCCCGCTATGTGGGGGAAGGTCTAGGTAAGGAATAACTCAAGTGAAAGCCCTCCTCAGCGTCTACGACAAGACCGGCCTCGCCGACTTCGCCCGCGCCCTCCACGCCGCCGGTTCCTCCCTCATCAGCACCGGCGGCACCTACGCCGCCCTCGCCCAGGCCGGCCTCCCCGTCCAGCAAGTCTCAGACCTCACCGGCTTCCCCGAAATCCTCGACGGCCGGGTCAAAACCCTCCATCCCAAAATCCACGGCGGCATCCTCGCCCGCCGCGACCTCCCCCAGCACACCGCCCAGCTAGCTCAGCAAGGCATCGAGCCCATCGACGTCCTTGTCTCCAACCTCTACCCCTTCGTCCGGACCGTCAGCAAGCCCAGCGTTACCCTGGAGGACGCCCTCGAAAATATCGACATCGGCGGCCCCGCCATGGTCCGCGCCGCCGCTAAAAACTTCCCCCATGTTACCGTTATCGTTGACCCCGCCGACTACTCGTGGGTATCCGACCGCCTCAAAAACGGCGGCACATCTCTCGACGAACGACACCGCCTCGCCCAGAAAGCCTTCGCCCACGTCTCCCAGTACGATGCCGCCGTCGCCTCCTACCTCGCTGCCAAGGGCGATGGCCTCCCCTCCAACCTCTCCCTCGCCTACGCCAAAATCAGCGACCTGCGATACGGCGAGAACCCCCACCAGCAAAGCGCCCTCTACCGCCCAGCCCACGGCTCTGGCGGCTTCGCCGACGCCCAGGTCCTCCACGGCAAAGAGCTGTCCTTCAACAACATCCTGGACGCCGACGCCGCCTGGCGCGTCGTCAGCGACTTCTCTGAGCAGGCCGTCGTCGTCATCAAGCACACCAACCCCTGCGGCCTTGCCGCCCACGACGACCAGGCTGAGGCCTACCGCCGAGCTTATGAGGGCGATACCACTTCAGCTTTCGGCGGCATCGTCGGCTCCAACCGCCCCGTCACCGCCGCCGCCGCCGAGGCCATGAAAGGCGTCTTCTATGAAGTTGTCGTCGCACCCGGCTACGAGGCCGACGCCCTGGAAACCCTCAAAAAGCGCAAAAACCTGCGCATTCTCCAGCTATCCCCCGTCGCCGGCTCCGCCTACGACCTCCGCCCCGTCACCGGCGCCCTCCTCGTCCAGACACCCGACGCTTCCATAGACGACCCCACGACGTGGCAGGCCGTCACCTCCCGCAAGCCCACCAGCCAGGAAATGGCCGACCTCGCCTTCGCCTGGACGGCTTGCAAGCACGTCAAGTCCAACGCCATCGTCCTCGCTAAAGACCAGGCTCTCGTCGGCATGGGCGCGGGCCAGCCCAATCGAGTCACCAGCGTCCACCTCGCCCTGCGTGCCGCCGGCGACAAGGCCAAGGGCAGTAGACTTGCCTCCGACGCTTTTTTCCCCTTCCCCGACAACGTGGAGCAGGCCGCCCAGGGCGGCATCACCGCCATCGTCCAGCCTGGTGGCTCCATCCGTGACAACGAGTCCATCGACGCCGCTAATAGACATAACATCGCCATGGTCTTCACCGGCAGGCGTCACTTTAAGCACTAGTTAGAAGGAGTCGACATCTTGCCATCCACCCGTATCAACGAAGCCTTTGAAGGCGGCGAAAAGCTCACCGTCGTCGGTCCCAAACTCCGCCCCGGCGACCGCGCCCCCAACCCATCCCTGGACTACTTTGACGCCGCCGACCAGCTTGTCCACAGCATTGCCGTCAAAGACTTGCCTGGTCGAGTCAAGCTGCTAAACGTTATCAATTCTCTGGACACCCCCGTATGCCACGTCGAGACTAAGCGGTGGGAAAAACTTGGCTCAGGCCTGCCTGACGCTATTAAGGTCTACACCGTCAGCATGGACCTGCCCTTCGCCCAGTCGCGATGGTGCGGCGCCGAGCGGGTCAGCCACCGCTCCCTATCGTCCCATCGCAGCGAGGAGTTCGGCCAGAAATACGGCGTGCTGCTGAAAGAGTGGCGGCTGTTGCAGCGCGCCGTCTTCGTCATCGGCCCCGACGGTCACATCGCCCACGCCGAATACGTGGCCGACCAGATGAAGGAACCGGACTACTCAAAGGCTGTCGAGGCGGCGCGAAAAGCCCTGGGTTAGAGTCGGGATTCACTTGCCGGTTACGTCGCCAGGCTGCGCCCTCCCTGCCACAGACTTTCTTACACAAAATGGTGATTGTTCTTACAAATTTTTAACCTTGGCCACCTATGATTCGCGCCGACATAGGATGGTGGCCAATTGGCGCTTCGGCAGTTTCCACAGCTCGAAAAACAAAAACGCGGCGCGTCCCTTCGATTAGCCTTCTTTGTCGTGGCGGCCATAGCCGCGGCGCAGGCCTGGTATTATCCCTTCTCCGACGCCGATGCCGCCGCGCAATCAGGCTCTCCCTCCATACGTGCCGCCTCGCAGTCTGCCGGCGCGAACTCCATCAAGGCCGTGGAAACGGCGGCGGGCCGGGGCGGGATTGCCGGCGGGCCGGCGCTGCAAGTCTCGGTCACGGTAAAGGTTACCGGCAGCAGGCTTGTTATCGCTGACGCTTCAGGAAACATTAAGTCCATATACAGCAACACACCTGACTCCGACGCTCCTGTCCTCATTCGCCTAGGAAGCCCCTCCGGCCCCATGCCCCAGAACGCGGCAGCCGTTTTGGAGCGTTACCAGCGCCTGCAATCGCAAATAGACTGGGGGCGCTTTGGGCTAGTCTATTCCCGTCCCTAGTTTCCCAGCCTTCCCCGCTTTACAAACCTCCCTCAAACAGCACCCTTCGCACCTCGGCGCCTTCCGGCACACGTCCTTCCCATGCTTCACCACCAGCGCGTGGTACTCGTTAAACAGCGCCGCATTCCTAGGCAGCGACGAATGGAACAGCGCCTGCCACTCGCCGTAGCTCCTCACCCCGCCGCCCAATCCCAGCCTCTCGAAAACGCGTCGCGTGTAGGCGTCGATGACAAACACCGGTTTGCTGGCGGCGTACAGCACAATATCGTCCGCCGTCTCCTCCCCAATTCCCCATATCCCCAGCAGCTCCTCCCGCAGCGACTCCGCCTCCTGCGACAGCAGCCCCTCCAGGTCTCCGTCGTAGCGGCTCCATAGATGATCGATAAACGCCTTCACCTTCCTCGCCTTCATGTTGAAATAGCCCGACGGCCTCAAAAGTTCCGCCAGCCGCGCCTCTGGCACGTCCCGCAACCCCTCCGCCGACATCACCCCCGCCGACTTCAGGTTCGCCAGCGCCTTCTCCACGTTCACCCACGCCGCCGACTGTGTCAGTATCGCACCAATGACCACTTCAAACGCCGATTCGCCAGGCCACCAATGCTGCGGCCCATAGGCTGAATAAAGGCGTTCATATACATCAACAAGGCTTGTTTTCATGGATAGGAGTTTGTCATTCTGGTGAGCCTTTAGCCCTGAGCGTAGTCGAATGGGGAAGTCCGTACTCGGACGCAGTCGAAGCCTGTCCTGAGCCTGGTCGAAGGGAATCTGTTTTGAGCGGTGTCAGCTTTGTAAAATGCTGACGCAGTCTCGCATATTCTAGGTTCTTTTTCATCGGCGACACTCAAACTCACAGCCTCACGCTGATCTCAGCGTTCAGGCTAATCGCGCTCCTGCTCACCCTGCAATTGTACGCATACACCTCCACCCCTCGACCTATCGCCTCCCGCAGCGCCTCACCAAAGGCCGGGTCCGCTGTGTAGTGCGGCGAAAACGCCACCGCGTCCCGACGTTGCACCACAAACACCACCGCCCCTCGATGGCCAGACTCCACGGCCTCCGCCAGCTCCAGCACGTGCCTGCGCCCGCGCTCCGTCGGCGCGTCCGGGAACAGCCCCACCCCACCCTCCACCAGCGTCACAGACTTGGTCTCGATGTAGCACAACCCTTCCGGCCCTTGCAGCGCCATGTCCACCCTGCTCCGGCCCAACACTACCTCGCGGCGCAGCGTAGTGTAATTTCTGAACTGCGGCAGCTTGCCCCTGGCGATGGCCTCCGCCACCAGGTACGGCGGCAGCCGCGCGTCCGCCGAGCACAGATGCTTTTCTATCTCCACCAGCGCCAGGTCGTACCACGTTTTGCGATGGTTGCCACTCGCCGCCTTCAAATACATCACGCAGCCCGGCGCCAAAAGCTCCCGCATCCTCCCCGAGTTCGCCACGTGCGCCATCACCTCACGTCCATCCACCTCTACCACCGCCGCAAAGCGGTTCAACCGCTTCACAAATCGGGCCAGCACCAGGTCAGAAGGTAACTGCATAGTAGAGGCATGTTACCATACGGCTCCCCGAATGTAGGGGTAGGCGTAACCTGCCTCTATCACCTTATCCCCTACCCATGTCCACCATCCGCTACCCCATGCCTACCTACCCCTACGATGTAGGGGCGAGGTCACCTCGCCTTTCTTTCCTTTCCTCGTTCCTCAGAAAACGAATCAATCGACTAAAACGACTCCACGCCTGGCTCATGCCTAAATATTCGAGTCGTTTTGGGAAAAAATCGCAAAACGACTCGCCAGAAACAAATCCCCATCGCCCTCTGTTTAGACCTGCATCTGGCTATGGTCTAAAATAGTAGATGTGGCTGCACCCTCGACCGGCGATAATTACGGTTTTCACCGTCTGCTCGTGATGCTATCATGATGCCGTAATACACAATCCAGAAGCCTTTAACCAGGAGCGCATCCCAGCCATGCCCACCATTGAGTCCACGCCCGAATTTGTGCAAAGTGTCTACAAAAAGATGGACGACAACCTCAAGGTCGTCCGCCAGCGCGTCGGCAAACCTATGACTCTGGCCGACAAGGTCCTCCTCTCCCACCTCGACGACCCCGCCAGCGCCGAGCTGGTCGCCGGCGAAAGCTACATCCTCCTCCGGCCTGACCGAGTCGCCCACCAGGATGTCACCGGCCAGATGGCGATACTACAGTTCATGCAGTCGGGCCGAAAGAGCGTCGCCGTGCCTACCACTGTCCACTGCGACCACCTTATCCAGGCCCGCGTCGGAAGCAAGTCGGACACCCATGACGCCATCGTCGAGAACAGCGAGGTCTATCAGTTCCTTCAGTCCTCCTCGGCTAAGTACGGCATGGGCTTCTGGAAGCCAGGCGCCGGCATTATTCATCAGGTGGTGCTGGAGAACTACTCCTTCCCCGGCGGCCTCCTCATCGGCACCGACTCCCACACCCCCAACGCCAGCGGCCTCGGCATGTTAGCCATCGGCGTGGGCGGCGCGGACGCCGCCGACGTCATGGCGGGCCTGCCCTGGGAGCTTAAGTACCCCAAACGCATCGGAGTCTACCTCACCGGCAAGATGAGTGGCTGGACCGCCCCCAAGGACGTTATCCTCTTCCTCGCCGGCGCTCTTACCGTCGATGGCGGCACCAACGCCGTCATCGAATACTGCGGCCCGGGCGCCCGAACCATAAGCTGCACCGGCAAAGCCACCATCTGCAACATGGGTGCTGAGTTGGGCGCCACCGGCTCCATCTTCCCTTATGACGACCGCATGGGAATCTACCTGGCGGCCACAGGCCGCGACGGCTTGGTGCCCCTGGCCCAGCACTACAAACGCCTCCTGGAAGCTGACCCAGAGGTCGAAAAGAACCCACAGGACTACTTCCACCGCATCGTGGAGATAGACCTGTCCAGGCTGGAGCCGCACGTGGTCGGCCCCCACACACCGGACCTGGCACGGCCTATATCCAAGCTGGCCCAGGACGTTCGAGAGAAGGGCTACGTTGACCACATCTCTTCCAGCCTTATCGGAAGCTGCACCAATTCGTCTTACGAGGACATGAGCCGCGCCGCCGACGTGGCTGCCCAGGCCCACGCCCACGGCGCCAAGGCCCACACGCCCCTTCTGGTGACTCCAGGCTCGGAGCAGATCCGCGCCACCATCGAACGCGACGGCCAGGTGGAGCTTCTGGAGTCCATAGGCGCTACCGTCCTGGCCAACGCCTGCGGCCCCTGCATCGGCCAGTGGCGCCGCTCCGACATGAAGCCCGGCGAGACCAACACCATCGTTACCTCCTACAACCGCAACTTCCCCCGCCGCAATGACGGCCGGCCCGAGACCGCCAACTTCATCGCCAGTCCTGAGATGGTCATTGCCCTGGCCCTGGGAGGCCGACTCTCCTTCAACCCCCTCACGGACCCTATCAAGCTCAACGGCAAGTCCTTCAAGCTCAGCCCTCCCAAGCCCGCGCCCGAGGTGCCCGCCAAGGGCTTCGCCAGAGGCATCGACGTATACGTGGCGCCGCCCGCCGACGGCAGCCAGATCGAAATCAAGATCAAGCCCAACAGCCACCGCCTGCAAGCCCTTAGCCCCTTCGACGCCTGGAGCGGCGAGGACTTCAAAGACCTGCCCGTGCTGCTCAAGGCCAAGGGCAAGTGCACCACCGACCATATATCGCCCGCCGGTCCCTGGCTTCGATTCCGCGGCCACCTCGACAACCTCAGCGACAACATGTTTCTCGGCGCCACCAACGCCTTCACAGGCGAGGCTGGCAAGGCTAACAACGTCCTCACCGGCGATAAGGGCCTAGAACCTGCCAAGGTGGCCCGCGACTGGAAGTCCAAGGGCCTGAAATGGCTAGTCATCGGCGACTTCAACTACGGCGAAGGCTCCAGCCGCGAGCACGCCGCCCTCTCCCCTCGATACCTGGGTTGTGTAGCCGTCATCGTCCGCAGCTTCGCCCGCATCCACGAGACCAACCTGAAGAAGCAGGGCATCCTGGCCCTCACCTTCTCCGACCCCGCGGACTACGACAAGATCAAGGAAACGGACCGAGTCAGCATCACCAGCCTCAAAGACCTAGCCCCCGGCAAGGCCGTCACATGCGTCATACGCCGCGCTGACGGGTCCAAGGAGACGATAAAACTGAGCCATTCCTTCAACGCCTCCCAAATCGAATGGTTCCGCGCCGGCTCGGCACTAAACCTCATGAAGATAATGGAGGCGACGGGTAGGGGATAAGGGCGTCAGCAGCGAATGAAGCTGTACCAGTTTGTCATACTTCTAGCACAGATTCTCTTTCACGGTCTGATGCTTGAGCGACCTATCTTCATTAGGCACAGGTTGTGAGTGACATAAAGCTGCTCACCATCCTCGTCATAATGAATTCCCACTCCACCGAATCGGTAATGCTGACCTCGCATATTCTCTTCATGGCCCGTGCTCTCTATCCACAACGAGACTAGTTCCGCCGCAAGAGCGTCCGTACTCATATTCAAGATGTCGCCAACCCGGCTTGTGGTGAACAGACCATACAACCTTGACTCTGACCTAGCTCTAGGCCTCATTAAGACGTTTTCACCACATAGATATGAGGTATTCCTAAATCTGTCATCAACACTAGTCTCATTTCTCCCTTTATGGTCTATATTCCCGATTACACTTTGATAATAGGAATGCCCTCTTGAAATGTCAGAAATTTCGTCCCTGTATTCAAGATCATACAACCCAAAGCCCTGGCGGTACATGTTCACATGAAAATTTATGGATTTCTCGAGCAGGGTAATGTCATCTCTCCATGCGGGTGTCGCTTCTAACACCTCTGCACCGATCGACTTGTCATCTCGTGATCCAGCCAACATAGACACTGTAACGGCGATAACTATTACGATGCCAGTCAGACCAATCAGAGGAAGTAACTGCCGTTGCTTTCTGCCTAGGTTTTTGATTCGATTCGTAAGCCGACCAGACATCCATCTTTGGCAGATTTAGGAGAGCCATATTGATGCTCTTCCCTATCAGCATTACGTGCAGCAGCCTCATGTCGCTCTGTATAGTGCCTGAGACGTCCCTTTGTGCACGTGGAGCAGGTACAGGCGGGCGGGTGGTTGGAGAACCAATTTGTTCTTGCGGGTGCCATGACCCGAAAGGATAAGTCTTAGCCCTTAACCTTTCAACCTTTTCACGTAGGTTATTGGTCCCTTACCTTCGTGCTCACTACGAATATCTTCAAATACCTTTAGCTTTTCCGCCTGAAAGGCCACGCGCTTGTCATCTTCATCCAGGTAGGGATTAGGGAAGTAGCATCGCAGGATAGTCTCATCCTTGTCATCAGCGAGGCGCACGTAATAAAGGACCGGCGCGCCGTGGTCCTCGGCCTCGACAAACTGGGCGCTCTTTACCAGAGACAAGTCGAGGTGGAAATGCCAGCTTTCGGCTTCCATCATGGCCCAGTGGCCGTTGAACTTGGGGGCGGTCTTGCCGTCAGCGTACATTTCGCTGACACAGGCGCCGCCGCCCACTACAAAAAGCATCCGAGGTATGCGGGCCAGGTCTTTTAGAAGCTCCTGGAAGGACTGCAAAGACACCCTCCAAGAAAAGAAAATGGTGGCAACGGGTGGACTCGAACCGCCGACCTAGCGCTTATGAAGCGCCCGCTCTAACCGCTGAGCTACGTTGCCACCTAGCAGGCCCACCGGCCAGCCGCCAGGTGTAAGCCCACGTTTAAATATAATTTAGCTACCAGCTAGTGTCAATTTGAGCGTGTCACAATTTGCTACTCGCCGAACCAGTCGCCGCTCTTGCCGCCGGTCTTTTTAACCAGGCGGACGGCCTCAATGCGCATGCCTTTGTCCATCGCCTTGCACATATCGTATATAGTCAGCGCCGCCACTGACACCGCCGTCAGGGCCTCCATCTCGACGCCTGTCTTGGCCTCCAGGCGCACCGTAGCAGTGATGGACACGCCGCTGCGCTGCACGTCCGGCTCCAACTCCACCGTCACCTGTTCAATGGGCAACGGGTGGCAGAGTGGGATGAGGTTAGGCGTCTGCTTGGCGGCCATGATCCCAGCCAGGCGCGCCGTAGTGAAAACGTCTCCCTTCTCTATCTTGCCGCTAGTGATGGCGGCTAGGGTCTCGGCCTTCATAGCGACGAAGCCCTTAGCGACAGCCTCGCGTCGGGTAGCCGCCTTAGCGCCCACGTCCACCATCTGAGCGCGGCCATGAGCATCGACGTGGGTGAGGGTTGCGGGTTTGGCGGGCGGCGCTGCCTCTTCAGGGGCGACTTCCAGAAACTTAGGCTTGTCTGAAATGCCGGCCTGCCACATGGCAACAGAGTTAGCCTCCTCGTTCTCGGGGTGGCCATTATGACCTCGAAGCCACTGCCACTTTACCCTGCGGCTTTTCACGAGGTCGTCCAATCGTCCCCAGAGGTCCTGGTTGGCCTGGCGACGCCAGTTCAGGGTCATGGTCTTGACCAGGTACTCGCTGTCGCTGTGGATGGCGACCTCACCGTCTTCTGGCGATTCCTCAAGGGCGCGTATGGCGGCCAGAAGCTCCATACGGTTGTTAGTGGTGCGGTCGTCAGCGCCATAAATGTAGCGCTTGTGGCCGTCTGCGACGATGACGGCGGCCCAGCCGCCCTTCCCCGGGTTCCCCTGGCATGACCCGTCGGTGAAAACGTTAATCATCCGCCTATCTGGTACATCTCGATTTTGCGGCGGGGGCGGGTTGCGGAAGCGAATCGCTCTTCGGAGTACTTGTCCACGCGCTTCTGCCACGTGCCTGTGATGATGTCCCGCAACTCCTCATCCGATGCGCCGTTTCGCATAGGGTCTCGCAGGTCCTTGCCGACGCCGGCGAAAAGGCAGGTGAAGAGCTTGCCGTCGGTGGAGAGGCGGGCGCGGGTGCAGCCCCCGCAGAAGGGCTTCGTCACCGAGGCGATGACCCCGATTTCGCCGCTGCCGTCCTTATAGCGCCATCGCTCCGCCACCTCGCCTCGATAGCTCCTGTCGGCAGGCTCGATGGGAAAGACGGCGTTGATGCGCTCGACTATCTCGGCGGCGGGCACCACCTCGGCGCTCTTCCAGTGGTTGATGTTGCCGACGTCCATATACTCGATATATCGGACGATATGGCCGGTGCCTTTGAAGTGACGCGCGAGGTCAACAATGGTATGGTCGTTGACGCCGCGCTGCACCACAGCGTTGACCTTGATAGGCCACAACCCGACCTCTTCAGCTTTGCGGATACCTTCCAGGACGCGCTCGTGGCCGTAGCCTCGCCCATTCATACGCTTGAAGACCTCAAGGTCGAGGCTGTCCAGGCTAACGGTAATTCGGCGGAGGCCGGCGTCCTTCAAGGCCTGGGCCTGCTGGGTCAGCAGGTAGCCATTGGTGGTCAACGTCAGGTCGTTGACGCCGTCGAGGCGGGAGAGCATACCTACCAGCTTATCGACGCCCTGGCGCACCAGGGGTTCGCCGCCGGTGAGCCGCACCTTGGTAACGCCCAACCCGACGAAGACCCTGACCAGGCGGGTAATCTCCTCGAAGGTCAGGATTTCAGACTTGGGCAGGAACTGGTACCGCTCGCCATAGACCTCGGCGGGCATGCAGTAGGGACATCGGAAGTTGCAGCGGTCCGTGACGGAGACTCGCAGGTCCCGCAAGGGACGCCGGAACTTGTCGTAGAGGGTTGTTGTCGAGGGTGAGGTAAGCATTCGCGATAATGTGCTGGCTTTCAGTGCTTTGTGCGACTCAACCAGTAAAGCCGCCGCCTTCCTGGCGGCCTGGCCTCGATGGCTAAGCTGATTTTTGATATCGGTGGGGAGTTCTGCCGTGGTGTGGCCTTTCTCGGGTAGGTAAAAGACTGGGTCGTAGCCGAAGCCGTTAGCGCCCGAGGGCCTGAAGTGTATTATACCGCTTACTATGCCTTCCACAGTCTTAACCCGGCCATCGGGCCAGGCTAGCGCGATGACGCATCGGAAGCGGGCAGTGCGCAGCTCCCAAGGCACGTCCTTTAGCTCCTGAAGTAGAAGATTGACTCTGTCCTCATCGGAAGCCTCCAGCCCCCCATATCGCGCCGAATAGACGCCGGGGCGTCCGCCGAGGGCGTCGACTTCGATGCCCGAGTCATCGGCGAGGGTGAGGAGACCGCTAAGGGCGGAGTAGGCGCTGGCCTTGAGGATGGCATTCTTCTGAAAGGTATCGCCAGTCTCTTCGACGGTGTCAGTGATACCTACGTCGTCCAGAGAGACGAGCTTATAGGGCAAGCCGGTCAGGAGTTGGTGGAACTCCCGCATCTTGCCTTTGTTACGAGTGGCGACCAGCAGCTTTTCCATAGGCATATATTGTAGCGCAAAAGGAAAGGCCCTCCGAGACTGGAGGGTCTTTAAGGCTTGTTGAATGACGCCTAGGAAGCGCGGGCTTCTGAGCGAGCGCCGCCCGCGGGAGACTTGCCGTTGCCATTCCGGAAGGCGAAGCGGCTGACCAGGCCTTCCACGGTGTCGCGGAAGCCGCTGTACTCCAATTCCTGGTAGGGGAGCATGGCGGCGCCGGACCAGCCCTGGTCGCGCATGGCGAAGGCCTTTTGCTGCGCCCTTATTCGCACTTCGTCCCAGGCGGGGTTGTCGAAGAAGTCCACATAAGACTCGGAGAAGCGGCCCGCGGCGTCGACGGAGAAGCCGACGCAGGAGACCAATGGCAGGCAATAGAGGCCCGTCACCGGCGTGTTGATAGCAACGGGCATTAAAGGCATGACGTGGGAGCCCCGGGCGTCGCCGCCGACAAAGTGGGCTTTGGCGTAGGCCGACAGCAGCTCCTCGGGAGCGGGGAATACGCCCTGGTTACGCACGATGGCCACAGGGTCGTCCTTGCCGGTGTAGCTGCCGGCGATGTTGTGCAAACGCTGGGTGGAGATGGAGGCGGACTGCTCGTTATAGGTACGGGAGATGATGGCTTCGATGCCGAAGCGTTCGTTGTCGCGGAGGAGGGCGGTGAGGCGGTAATAGTCCTCGGGGGTGTTGAGATCGAACATACTGTCGCCGTCGGTGTTATTCATGTCGACGATGCGGAAGGTGAAGCCTTTGATGAGCTTGGGGAGCATGAGGCCGGCGCAGTACATAGGGTCGGCGAAGCCGAGGAACATGGGGAGGTTGTAGGCGCCGGGGCCGCACTTGTCGGCGGCCAGCATCATAAAGGACTCGGCGGGACGCACTTTGTTGGTCTTGACTGGATCGTGGTTGAACTCCAGCTCCGCGACGGCGGGGCCGGCGCCCCGGACGTTGCCGGAGGGGGCGTCGACCAGGAGGTCCTGTCCCGCGCCATAAAGGCCGTGTTTGGATGCGATGGCGGTGGCCTTGATGAAGGAGTTCCAGGCAAACTGGTGAATATCAGTGTTGTCCACGCCCCGAGTATGGGACATAAGGATGGCGATATCGTCGCCGGTATGAGATACAAAGGCGTCTATGAGCAGACCCTTCTGGATAACGGCGCGGACTTCTTCCTTTACCGACTCGATCATCTTGGCCGAGGGCCTGGTGTGGCCGCCGATGGAGCCAACGTCCGCTTTGAGAATGGATAGAGTGAGCTTCAACTAGGTCCTCCTTCGGTTCTTTGGATTAGGCGCATTGCTCCAGGATGGTTCCTAGGCTAGGCACGGTCACTGTACCAAAGGACTGATATCACTGTCAACGTTTATAGTAGTACATTTTTGTGGTAAATGTTAAAAAGCAAGAGCTTGGTTACGAAATCCTTTATACTAGTCCAAATATACTATGATTAATCGTCTTATATGCCCCATTGGGACACGTATTCTCCAAACACGTTCCTGAAAACGCCTGTAATTTCACCAAGAGTGGCGTAAGATTTCACAGCTTCCAGGATAGGAGGCATAAGATTTTTGCCTCCGCGAGCCGCTTGTTCAAGGTATTTCAGCCTCTGAGTCACGTCTCGCTTATCGCGGCGGCGGCGCAGATCGTTGAGGCGCTGGACCTGGTGTTGCTGGCCTTCCATGTCCACGCGCAGCAGCGGGATTTCGATACCATCCTCGGTGACGTAGGCATTGGCGCCCACGGTTATCAGTTCGCCGCGGTCGTACTCACGCTGGTAGCCGTAGGCCGCGGTAGCGATTTCATGTTGGATGAAGCCCGACTCCAGAGCGGGGATAACGCCGCCGATGTCCTCGATGCGCTTGAAATAATCGTAGGCGACCTGCTCAACTTGCCGTGTCAGGGTTTCCAGGTGGTAGCTGCCGCCCAGGGGGTCGACGATGCCGGCGACGCCGGTCTCTTCGGCGATGATTTGCTGGGTGCGTAGGGCTAGAAGGACGGCTTTTTCGGAAGGCAGCGCCCAGGCCTCGTCCATGGAGTTGGTGTGGAGGGACTGGCATCCGCCAAGGACGGCGGCCAAGGCCTGGAGGGATACCCGCACCACATTGTTCTCGGGCTGCTGGGCTGTGAGGGTACAGCCTGCCGTCTGCGCATGGAAGCGCATCCACCAGGAGCGCTCGTTCTTGGCCTTATATTTATCACGCAATTCCTGCGCCCATATTTTTCGGGCTGCGCGGAACTTGGCGATCTCCTCGAAGAAGTCGTTGTGGACGTTGAAGAAGAAGCTGAGGCGTGGCGCAAAGTCATCGATGGCGAGGCCGCGCTCCAGGCACCAGTCCACATACTCGAAACCGTCGGCCAGGGTAAAGGCCAGCTCCTGGACGGCGGTGGAGCCGGCCTCGCGGATGTGGTAGCCGCTGATGCTGATGGGGTTCCATTTTGGCATGTGGCGGCTGGCAAATTCGATGGTGTCCACCACCAGCCGCATGGAGGGCTTAGGCGGGAAGAGGTACTCATTCTGGGCGGCGTACTCTTTGAGGATATCGTTCTGGATGGTGCCGCCTAGCTGCTCCATAGGGATGCCGCGCTTTTCGGCGGCGGCGATGTACATGGCCCAAATGACGGCGGCGGGGCCGTTGATGGTCATCGATGTGGTGATCTGGTTGAGGGGAATGCCGTCGAAAAGCACCTCCATATCGGCCAGGGAGGAGATGGCGACGCCGCACCTTCCGAACTCGCCGGCTGCCTTGGGGTCGTCGGTGTCGTAGCCGTAGAGGGTAGGCATGTCAAAGGCGACGCTGAGGCCGGTCTGGCCGCCTTCGAGAAGGTACTTGAATCGAGCGTTGGTCTCCTCGGCGGTGCCGAAGCCGGCGAACATGCGCATAGTCCAGAGTCGCCCTCGATAGCCGGTAGCATGGACGCCGCGAGTGTAGGGAAACTCGCCGGGGAAGCCTATGTCCTTTAGATAGTCCAGGTCTTTGAGGTGGACGGGAGTGTAGGCGCGGTCTAAGGGGATGCCAGCCAGGGTCTTGAAGGAGGGTTTGCGTTCAGACGAGGAGGCATTGCGCTCTTGCCACTGGGCTTCCTGCCGGGCCAGACGCTTTAGCTCGTCAGAAGAATACAAGGGCTAAATCTCCTGTGCCTCCCCGATTCGCATGGGGGTCTCGGGATTGATGGAGATATAGGTGCTCGACTGAGTTCGAGTTTAACAATGGCTGTGCGGTGCGTCAATTTAATAGTGTCACATCTTGCTGGATTGTAGGTGGCGATTGGGAGCGCCAACTCCGCTGCGGGAAGCTTGATGCAGATTACATTCCTTGTCATAAGCGGAATACCTTCATCCCCTTTGTCCCCTTCTTCCAGCAGGAAGAAGGGGAAAGAAAAAAGAGCACCTCATCACCCTCTAACTCCCTCTTCTCCTTTGCAATAGGAGAAGAGGGAGAACCAGAAGAGACCACAGAGGATGCGGCCGGTACCCAGTTGAATTCTGCACCTGGCTATATAGACACACTGTCACGCTTTGCTTGTATCAGCATCAGGTCTGGCGCGAGGTTCGAGGGCGGTTACGCGGCGCTCCAACTGGGAGCGGGGCATCATAGTGCGGCGCTGGCAGCCAAGGCATTCCAGGCCGATGTCTCCACTGAGGCGGTACACGAGCCACTTGTCGCTGCCGCAGGGGTGGCGCTTCTTGAGGGTGAGGACGTCGTCCAGATGGAGGTCTAAGGCCAACCTTTGCCTTCCGAAGCGAGGATGGCGTTGATGGAGTCTCGAGTTTCCTGGGCCTTGCGGCGGGCGGCCCCGGCGAAGTCGGGGCCTTTGGAAGCGTAGAGGATGCCGCGGGAGGAGTTGATTACGGCGCGCCGTCCGCTCTTGTCCACGCCGGCGAGGACAGCGGTCTTGAGGTCGCCGGCCTGAGCGCCGACGCCGGGGATAAGGAAGGGCATGTCCGGGGCGAGGGCGCGAAGCTGGGCCAGCTCGCGAGGGTAGGTGGCGCCGACAACGAGGCCGATGTTGCCGTTTTTGTTCCACGTTTGCGCTTGCCGAGCCATGTGTTGGTAGAGAGGCTTGTCGGAAGGGGCGAGGTCCTGGAAGTCGTGAGCGCCAGGGTTAGAGGAGCGGCACCAGATAAAGACTCCACGGTCGGCGTAGGAGAAGAAGGGGGCCAGGGAGTCGCCGCCGCCCCAGGCGTTGACGGTGACGGCGTCGAAGCCCCATACCTCAAACAGAGCTTTGGCGTAGGCGGCGCTGGAGGAGTCGATGTCGCCGCGCTTGCCGTCGCCGATGAGGAGGGCGTGGGGAGCGGCGCGGCGAGCGTGGTCGACGGTGCGCTGGAGGGCTTCCAGGCCTTTGAGGCCCAGGGCCTCGTAGAAGGCGAGGTTAGGTTTATAGGCGCAGACGAGGTCCGCGGTGGCGTCGATGATGGCGCGGTTGAAGTCGAAGACATTGGCCACGGGCATGCGGGGGGGGTCGGGATCGAGGCCGACGCAGAGGAGACTCTTAGAGGAAGCGCAGGCGGCGTCTAGCTTTTGGAGGAAGGTGGTCACGGCGGGATTTAGTATAGCAGTCTGGACTTAGCACTTACGTGTGCTTCATGATGACCTGTGTCCTCTTATTATAGGATTCGTTTTGGGTGAGTCAATTTGCGATTTTTTCCTAAAACTAATCGAATATTTAGGCACGTGCCAGGAGTGGAGTCGTTTTCGTCGTTTTTCAAAGTACCAGGTTGAATTACTTGGGAGAGGATAGGAGGCGGATGTAGGTTGCTTCTCCAAAAAGGGATCTGTTTTGTACCTAAAGTGTCAAAAAACAACCAAAACAACCTCCTAGCAGTCAATCTATTTTGATGAATGTCCGGGGTTAACATCTTTTTTATTTGACAAACGAATCGCAAACGAATAAATGGTGGACCCCTTTTGTTTCATGTAAAAAAAGTTTTGCGAAAACAATTCAGATTTTCAGGCACGAGCCAGGCACAGAACTGTTTCGGAAGATAATTCGGAACAATTCGATGGCTGGCCCAGGGTAAAGGATTGTAGGGTAGAGCGAGGCGGAGTTATGGGTTAGAGGTAGAGGTATTAAGTATAGGCGTAGTGTAAGGGATGGGAGATGCTTAAGACAATAAGAAGTTGTCACAGCGGTAGGAGGGAAGAAGGGGCGAGGTGACCTCGCCCGTACATCAGCACCAAGTGTTGGCTAGTACAGGTGACACGCCGCCCAGTGGCCGGGGCGGAGTTCGCGGAGGGGTGGGTCGGTGACATCGCAGGTGCCGCCGATGAATTTGGGGCAGCGGGGGTGGAAGCGGCAGCCGGCGGGGATACGCGACGGGTTGTGAGGCTCGCCGGCGATGATGGGCCTGGGCTTGAGGCGGTTGGCGGGGTTGGGAGTGGGCACGGCGGCGATGAGGGCCTGGGTGTATGGGTGCAAAGGATGGTGGATGACATTCTCTTTGGGGCCGAGTTCCACAACTCGTCCAAGATAGAGGACGGCGATACGGTGGGAGAAGTGGTGGGCGGTGGCGATGTCGTGGGTGATGTAGAGGAAGGTGAGACCACAGCTCTCCTGGAGGCCGCGAAGCAGTGACAGGAGGCCGGCGCGGCTGGAGGCGTCGACCATGGACACAGGCTCGTCGGCGACAATGAAGTCAGGGTCTAACACCAGGGCGCGGGCGACGGAGACGCGCTGGCGCTGGCCGCCGGACATCATGTGGGGGAACTTTTCGGAGAACTCGTGGGGCGGCGTCAGCCCGACTTGCGACAGGGCGTCAAGCATTTTCTGGCGGCGCTGGTCGGCGTCACCGATTTTATGAACGACCAGAGGTTCCTGGATGATCTGCGAAACGTTCATGTAGGGGTCGAGGCTGGAGAAGGGGTCTTGGAAGATGCCCTGAATGCGGCGTCGCAGGGCGCGAAGGCTGCCGTCGGCCATAGAAGACACGTCCATGCCGTCGAAGACGACGCTGCCGGAGGTGGGCCTAAGGAGGCCCAGGCAGACGCGGCCCAGGGTAGTCTTGCCGCTGCCGGACTCGCCGACGACGGCCAGGGTCTCGCCCTTGCCCAGGGACAGGTTGACGCCGTCGAGGGCGCGCACGGGGGTGGTCTTGAGGAGGCCGGTGCGGGCCTGGAAGACCATGCCGACGTTTTGAATATCGACGAGGGCGTTCATGACTTTTTATCGACGAGCCAGCACCTGGATTGGTGGTCTGAAGCGACGGCCAGAAGGCCGGGCGCCTCCATTATGCACCGGTCGAAGCGCAGGGGGCATCGGGGGTGGAAGCGGCAGCCAGCGGGGGGCGCGGTCATATCGGGGGGCGCGCCGGGGATGAAGTCGGGGAGGGACTCCTGGTCGAGGCGAGGGATGCTGGCGAGGAGTTTTTGGGTGTAGGGATGATTGGGCCTCGATAGCATCTGCTCGACAGGCCCTATCTCGACAATCTGGCCGGCGTACATGACAGCCACAGAATCGCAGAGGTCGCTGGCGAGGGCGATGTCGTGGGTGATGAAGATGTAAGAGAGGCCGCTTTTTCGCTTGAGGTCTTTGAGCAAGTTCATGATCTGGGCCTGGACACTGGTGTCGAGGGCGGAGGTAGGCTCGTCCAGGATGGCGAGGGCGGGGTTCAGGGAAAGGGCCATAACGATGAGGGCGCGCTGCTTCATGCCACCGCTGAGCTCGTGGGGGTATCGCTGGTAGGTCTCGGCGGGGAGGCCGACGAGGTTGAGGAGGCGCAGGGCTTCATCGCGGGCGGTGTCTTTGCTCATGTCGCCGTTCAGAAGCAGAGGCTCGGCGACCTGCTGGCCGACGCGGGCGACGGGGTTAAAGGAGTCCATGGCGCCCTGAAAGACCATGGCGATTTTCTTCCACCGCACCTGGCGGCGGAAGGCGTCGTCGCTGAGGGATAGGGAGTCTACGCCGTCCAGAAGCACCTGGCCGTCGAATCGGGCGACGTTGCGGGGCAGGACGCGCATGAGGGCGAGGCCGAGGCTGCTTTTGCCTGCGCCGGACTCGCCGACGAGGCCGAGGGCTTGGCCGCGCTCCATGGAAAAGCTGACGCCGTCGACGGCCTGGACAACGCCGGAGGCGGAGCGGTAGTGGAGGAGGAGGTCTTTTACCTGGAGGAGGGGAGTGGTCATGGGGAAGGTATCCGGAGGGGAGAGGAGACCAGAAAGAAGGGCGAGGCGACCTCGCCCCTACATTGTAGGGGAAGCGTGGGAGACGGATGGTGAGAGCGCGGCTTTAGAGTTAACAGATGCTTCGGCTTCGGGCCGAGTACGGCCCTTCGTTCAGAGTGACAAGACATTGGTGCGATCACTGGCCGGTCCTTAGTCGTGGGCTGACGATGGGTTCCAGAGCCATGGTCAGCAGCACGAAGCAGAGGGCGGTGACGGCTATGAGGATACCCGGAGGCAGCACCCACCACCAGTAGCCGACAAAGACAGCGCCGGTGCGGAAGCCGCTTTCGAGTATCTGGCCCCAGGTGGGGATGGAGGGGTCGCCGAGGCCGAGGAAGCTGAGGCCGGCTTCGGCCAGAATGGCGGCGGGAGTGAAGAAGATGACCTGGGCCAGGAGGAAGGGGGCGATCTGAAAGATGACGTGCCGGAACATTATCCGCCACTGGGACGCGCCCAGGGCCTGAGTGGCTTCGACGAGCTGGCCGGAGCGGATTTGCAGCACCATGGAACGGGTGGTGATGGTAAGGCCGGGCCAGCCGAAGAGGGCCAGGATTAGCACCACCAGCCAGAGTTTAGCGCCGAGGACGAAGATAAGGAAGATGAGGATGGGCAGGAGGGGGATGTTGGTGAAGACGTCGGCGGTGCGCTGGATGATGATGTCCGTCTTGCCGCCCCGATAGCCGCTGATGATGCCGAGGGCGGCGCCGATGGCCGAGGATATGAGCGCCGTGCTGATGCCGATGGTGAGGGCGACGGGGAAGCCGAAGAGGAGGCCGGTGAAGAGATCCCGGCCCGTGGCGTCGGTGCCCATGAGGCCATAGACGGTGCCGCCTCGCACAAACTTGACCGAGTCCACGAAGTTGGCCCTGTCGCGGGCGTCACGCATTTGAAGGTCAACGATGGCAGTGTAGCCGCCTCGCAGGGGCTGGAAGCCGCCGCCGGGCTGGGGCGTGCCGAAGAGGACGCTTTCGACGCTGCCTTGAAGCTGGGAGGGCTGGGCCTGGAGGCTGAACTCTTGGAACAAGAAATCAGCAAGGTTGACCTGGACTGAGTCATTGCCGGAGAGGAAGACGCGGTAGGGGGTGTCATCGAAGCGAGTCTGAGGGGTGACGCCGTCGCCCTGGGGGCCGCGGACCACCTCCTGGAGGACGGTGACGAGGCGGCCGTCGGGGCGTCGAAGGCGGAGAGTGACGACGGGGGGCGTCGAGTAGTAGCTGACGCCGGAGAGGGAGATGGAGGTGAAAGAGGGGATGGCGCCGGAGGACGCGTCGAAGCTGAAGTTATATCGGAGGAGGGGGCCGGTGTCGCGGGGGTCGACGGCGGAGGGGGAGCCAGCGGAGTGGATGTGGTGGACGATGTGGTCTTTGCCGGTGAAGAACCGCCACCAAGAGGGCGGGACGCTCTGGGGGTTGTCGGCCCAGTAGGCGGGGTTGTTCCACTTGGTCTTGCCGAAGTCCAGGGGGTATACGGCCACCACCACCAGGGATATGACGACCATGCTGAGGAACAGCGCGACGCCGATGCGGCCCGAGTTGCTGGACAGCATGAGCTTGAGGGTGCCCTGGCGTCGCAGGAAGCTAAGCATAGCGGACTCGAGGGTCGAGGATTACATAAAGGACTTCGAGGACAAATCGGGCGGCCACGTACATGAGGGTGAAGACGAAGGTCAGGGCGACGATGACGGTCTCGTCGGCGCTCTGGATGGCGTCGAAGTAGAGGCGGCCCATGCCCGGCCAGTTGAAGACGGTCTCGGTGAGGATGGCGCCGCCCAGGGAGCCGGTGAGGCCGAGGATGAGGCTGGTGACGATGGGCGGCGCGGCGGCGCGGAGGATGTATCGCCGCATGACCTGGCCTTCCGACAGGCCTTTGGCCCGGGCGACGGTGACGAAGAACTCCTGGCTGGTGTTGAGCACCATGGTGCGGACGGCATAAATCCAGCCGCCGAGGGAGACGACGGTGAGGGTGAGGATGGGCAGCAGGGCGTGATATAGGAGGTCGCCGAAGCGGGCGAGGCCGCCTTCGGGCGGGGGCGTGCCGTAGAGGCCGCCTTCGGGGAAGACGTCGAGATGAAAAGCGAAGATGAGGATGAAGAGGATGCCGGCCCACCAGGCGGGGAGGGCGAAGGAGACGGCGGAGAGGTAGGAGACGGCCTTGTCCCAGCCGGTGCCGGCGCGGGTGGCCAGCTTGACCCCGACCCACAGGCCGATGACCGAGGTGATGACCGAGGCGGTGGTGACGAGAAGTATGGTGCGAGGCAGGCGTTCCATGATAAGGCTGCTGACCTTGGAGGAGCCGTCGGAAGTGCGGAGGGTACGGGCCTGGCCCAGGTCCAGGGTGACGACGCGCCGCGTGACGTTGGGGAGGTTCTGGTACCAGGGCTTGTCGAGGCCGTAGAAGCGGACCAGCTCGTCGCGGCGGGCCTGAAGGGCGTTTTCGAGCTGGAGGGGGTCGCGGATGGTGCGTGCCAGGACCTCGCGCTCGCCGCGAAGCTGCTCGCTCATGGTGGCGGTGAGGATGCGCTCGGAGAAGCCGGTGGCGCCCAGGGTGATGATGACGAGGAGAAGCACGACCACCAGGACGCCCAGGAGGGTGAGGCCGCGTATAGCGAGGGTTCTACCTAGCGACATAGATCCCGTGTCGTGCAAGTAACTGACCCAAAAATGCGGGCAGCATGATTACTTATACTACGAATTAGGATTTTCTGTAAGGACATCGGAGGTGTCCAGTCTCATTGAGGGAATAAATAGAGCCTGCGCAGCAGAAAGTTCATACTGCGCAGGCTATTGTGATCGAACCAATGTTAGGCGGGAGTGCCGGGCCGTCGCGCCATACGCATGAGGAAGAAGCCGCCGACGCCCAGCAACGCTACCAAGGCCACCGCTACCACGGCGATGAGGATTATGCCGGAGCCGCCGCCGTCATCGTCGGTGGCGGGGGGCTGGCCGTCGATGGGGAAGTCCTGGCTGCTAGCGGCGCCGGGGCGCTCCGCCACCTCCAGGTTCACGCGGCGCTCGGCCAGGGCGGAGACCTGGTCGCTGAAGGCGGTGATGTATAGCTGGTAGAGGCCCAGAGAGAGTTTGTTGGTGTCATCCTTGGAGAGGCTGATGCGGTACGCGCCGTCGCCGGTGCGCTGGGCGTCGCCGGAGGCCGCCAGCTTGTTGGCGACGGGGTCGAAGAGGCGATACTTGACGCCGAGGGCGCCCGGGCCTTGAGCCTGGATGTCGATGGCGCCGTCGAAGCCTTTGCCGAGGACGGGGGCGCGGACGCTGCTAATGGCGACGGCGGGGGGCGCGCCGAAGTGCCAGTCGCCGGGCTTGAAGGGGTAGGAGCTATCGCGGTAGGCCTGGAGCTCGGCAAACTGGGCGGGGGCATCGAAGCGCGTCAGCATATAGGAACCGTTGCTGATAACAGCCAGGTTGCGCTGGGCGATCCATTCGGAGGAGGCGGTATAGCGCTTCACGGCGTCGTCACGGCTGACGAGGGTGGTGCTGCCGACTTTGAAGACATTTTCGGGGACCTTGCCGGCGGTCTGGAACTCGCGCAGGGTGTTGCGAACCTCGCGGGCGTGGCGGTCCAGGATAAGGCTGAGCCAGTCGACGCCGAAGCGGGAGGCGGCGGTATCGCTGTAGGCCAGGCGGCGCTTGGTGAACACCAGCTCGTCCATGGCGGCCAGCATCTCCCAGGGGGTGGTGAGACCGGAGGGCGTGGCGTATTCGGCGATGTAGTCGGGAGCGAAGTGCCAGTAGTCGACGTAGACTTCCAGACGGCTGCTGTCCACGATTCGGTAGCCCTTGATGGTCTCCAGGTAGGGCTTGCTGGTGGTGGCCTGGGCGAATTCGATGTTGGCCTTGTTGGGGTTGTAGGCGATATCGAAGCCCTGGTAGATGGAGTAGATAACGTCCGCCATGGTGATGGGCTGGCCGTTGTGCCACTTGGCGTTGAAGTACTTGGAGAAGTCGAAGGTGACCTTGCTGGTGGCCTGGGCGCCGGAGGCGACGTTTTTGAAGGCGTTGGAAGGCACGTCCCACAGGACGGCTTCGCCGGGGATGGCGAGCTTGCCGCTGGGGCCGGAGGTTTCCACTTTATAGCTAACGCGGAAGGGTATGGGGAGGCCGGTGAAGGGGTGGCGGGCCATGGGCGGGTCGAAGATGTTGCGCCAGATATCGACGCTATAGACGTCGCCGAAGCCGCCCTCGGGGTTCCAGGTGGTGCGCTCCGTCCACACCCACTGGTTGCCGATGGTAACGCTGTCCTTGCCCTCAATGTAGGCCTCGCGCAGGGTCCAGAGAGCCTTGGGGCCGGAGGCGATGTCCTGGGTGACGCCGTGGACCTTGTCGGTGGCGGGGAAGGTGTTGGAGACGGTGGCGACCCAGAGGCGGATGGACTCGTCCAGGCTGAGGCGCGTCATCTCCTGGTATAGACGGGTGCGCTCGTTGACGTCGGCGAACTGGCCTCGATAGATGCGCTGTCCGATTTCGTCCAGCTTCTGGTTGGCGTACTGCCAGTAACCGACCTCCTGCCAGCCGGGCATGTTGCCCAGCCAGGGGGCGGACATCTGGTTGATGGTGACGTAGTCGTAACGCTCAGCGGCGCCGCGGCCCCAGCCTTCGGTATAGATATGCCACTGGAACTGCTGGGGGTCGGTGCTGTAGACGTTGAGGACGGCGGGGGCGAACTGGTGGTAGACGCGGCTGACGGTGAAGCCGAGCTTATCGAGTTCGGCGCTGACCAGGTCGCCGATTTCACGGCGCTCGTCCTCGACTCGGATGATGAACTTTAGCTGGATAGGCCGGCCGTTGAAGCTCCACTTGCCGTTGGACATGGTGGCGCCGGCGGAGGTCATGGCCCGGTCGACAAGCTGTTTGGCCTTCTGGGGATCGTAGGCGATGTCGAACTCCTGGGCCAAGGCGGCGACATCCAGGTAGTCGTAGTCGGAGGGGCTGACGTGGGTGACCATGGGCTCCGCCAGGCCCTCGTAAATCTCCTGGGATATGAAGGGGCGGTTGATGACGTGCTGGATGGCGCGGCGGACCTCTTTGATGGAGAAGGGGTTAAACTCGCCGCGGACGGCGGGGGCGGGGTTGAGGATGAGGGAGAGGGTGGAGGCAGGGGCGCGATAGGTGGCGACGCCCTGGGCACCTTCCAGCTGCTTGGCCGCGGCGGTCTTGAGGCTGAAGACGTACATATCGATGTCGCCGTTGCGGAGGGAGTTGGAGGCGACGTCGTTGTTGACGGCGCGGAAGAGGAGGCGGTCGGCGGCGGGGCCGGGCCGGCTATGGGGCGGCTTGTAGGTCTGGGCGGAGACAGCGCCCAGGGCGAGCATAGAGAATAGAGTCAGGGTTAGCAGAATTAAGGCTAATCGCATATTTACGCCGTCCTTTATGACTGCCGGGGTTTGTTGACTCTAAAGGTGTAAGAGAAAATCCAGCGTGTCTTCAATCGGGATACCATCCCCTTTGTCCCCTTGCTGCTGGAAGGGGAAAGAAAAGTAAGATCACCTCATCACCCTCCTTCGGCCAGGCTCAGGACGGCGTCTAACTCCCTCTTCTCCTTTGCAATAGGAGAAGAGGGAGAACCAGAATGGGACACCCAGACCCACCGATTCATACGGTGAATGGATCGCTTGAGCTAGCCCAAGCTGTCCTCAGAGCTTGAAACATTGTCGCTGTATTAAATATATGCCCTATATTAATCTTCCTGCAAAGCGGCCCAGCGGACGGTCATGTGACGGGGCTGGCGGGGCGGTTATAGCGGCGGATGAGGAGGAAGCCGCCAATGAAGGCCAGGACCATGGTGGGGATGGCGCCGGCCAGGAGGCCGATGATGAGCCAGAGGGCCTTATTGTCATCGCCGTCGTCGGAGCCGCCGGC